>VBCL01000432.1 GCA_005888865.1 Betaproteobacteria bacterium
CTGCAGAGCCCGAACATGGTCCTCGACCTGCGCATCCCGCAGACGGCGTTCTACCAGCAGACCGCGCTGGATACTGCTCTCGCTCAGTTCCTGGCCGGTGAGATCTCGCTGACCCAGTGCATGACTCAGATCACCAACCAATGGAACTCGAAGACGGACGAGATCGGCCGCCAGTCACAGCTGGACGCCTACAGATCTAGCCTGAGCATCACGAAGTAAGCCCACGGGCGGCGAGGTCACGCACCTCGCCGCCCCTCCCCATCCCATTCAGTGCCAGGAACTGGTGAAAAGGATTCCGACTCGGTGAGCATCCATGCGTCGCCGCGCGCGGTGTCCACCTCGTGGTGGCGTCCGGTTGCCGCACGCGTCGACCGCTTTGCGGGCGCCGTGTTCATCCTCCCGGCGGTCGTGATCATCCTGGCTTTCTCGATCTTTCCGCTGCTCACGTCGCTCTATGTCTCGCTGTCACGCCTGGGCTTCTCCGAGGGCGGAGTGCAGCTGAAGTTCGTCGGCTTCGACAACTACGCGAAGCTGCTGTTCGGAATCGACCGTCCTCACTTTCTGGGGATAGGCGGCACGCTGACGCCCATCGGCATCGCGGTGTTGGTTGCTATCTATGGACTGTTCGCCTTTCTGCTGTATCGCTACGCGCGCGGACCGAACCTCACGGTTGGAGGACTAGTTGGCCGGGTGCTGGCAACGGCCATCGCAGGCACGCTTGTCTGGCTGGTCGTCAATACGATCCTGAGCAGCGGCCGTCCGGGAACGCTGGTCGTGACGCTCGTTTACGTCGCCGTCGATGTGTCCGTCCAGTACTTGCTCGGACTGGGACTGGCCTTGCTCGTCGTGCAGCATCTCCCGGGCAGGCGCTTTTTCCGCGTGGTCTTTCTGCTCCCAATGATGATCACGCCCGTCGGAGTTGCCTACCTGTTCCGGATGCTTGTGGACACGAGCAAGGGCCCGCTGTACCCGCTGTGGGCGCACTTCGGATTGACGGACATTTCGTGGGTCACCAATCCATGGGGCGCTCGACTGGCGATCATGGTCGGCGACGTCTGGCAGTGGACGCCGTTCATCTTCATCGTGCTGCTGGCCGCGATCGAGACGCTGCCCCATGAGCTGGTCGAGGCGGCGGTCGTCGACGGAGCCAACCGCCTGCAGGTGTTCTGGCGAATCACATTTCCCCAGATCCTGCCCGCGACGATCACCGTGGTCCTGATCCGCATCATCGAGGGTTTCAAGATCGTCGACCTGCCCAACGTGCTGACCAACGGAGGGCCCGGCACAGCGACCGAATCGCTCACGCTTCACGCCTACACGATCTGGCGGGCATTGGACATCGGTGGCTCGGCGGCGGTCGCCTACATGCTGCTCATCGTGGTGACGTTCGTCGGCGTCTCCTACGTCAACCTCTTCCGCCCCCGCGCGGCGGCGGCGGCCTGACCGCTATGGCGATCATCCGGAGGCGCGGTGGTTCGGTCTCGACGACCTCGATCTCGTTCCCGGCGATGACGCTCTCGTACATCGCTCTTTTCGCCTGGACCTTCGTGGTCCTGTTTCCTCTCTACTGGCTGGCCGTGACCGCGCTGAAGACGCCACTGGAGGTAAACGGCGGGCCGTTCTACATCCCGTGGCGGGACTTTCAGCCAACGCTCGACTCGTGGCATTACATCTTCTTCGACCTTCGAGAGGACACGTTCCGTCCCTACACCAACACGGTCGTGGTCGGGCTGACCAGCACCGCGATCACCGTTCTGCTCGGCTCGATGGCCGCTTACGCCCTCGTGCGCATGCGCTACCAGGTCGGTTTCGGCGCGATCGGGTCCTTCGTGGTCGCGCTCGCGATCGCCGTCGTCGTCGTGGTTGCCGGCGGGCCGTGGCCGGTCGGCGTGGTGGCCGGGATCGCAGTGTTCGTGTTGCTGCTGCAAACAGTGGCGCGACGCTTCAAGCGTGGCGTCGGCAACGACGACATCGCGTTCTGGATGATCTCCCAGCGCATGCTGCCGCCAGTCGCGACGGTCATCCCTATCTACATCTTTTTTCAGCAGCTCCAGCTGCTCGACACGTGGGCGGCGCTGATCATCACCTACACCGCGGCACACCTGCCCATCGTGGTCTGGCTGATGCGCGACTACTTCCAGAGCGTGCCGGTCGAGCTCGAAGAGAGCGCCGCCATCGACGGCGCATCGCCGTACCGCATCTTCCGGTCGATCGTGCTCCCGCTGGCCGTGCCCGGCCTCGTCGCGACGTTCCTGTTCGTCCTCGTCTTCGCGTGGAACGAGTACCTCATCGCTCTGTTCCTGACCAGCGCGAACGCACAGACGCTCCCACTAACGGTCGCGGCGCAGAACGCAACCCGCGGGCCGCAGTGGTGGTACATGTCGGTGCTCATCCTGATCATGATCGGACCGGTGATCGCGATGGCGATCGCCCTCGAGCGTTTCATCGCCCGTGGCCTGCTGGTCGGTGCGGTCAAGGGTTAGGCATGCGCCGCATCATCAGCGCCACCGCTCACGACGTGCGCTTCCCCACCTCGCGCACCCTGGCCGGTTCCGACGCGATGCACACGACGCCCGACTATTCCGCCGCGTACGTCGTCCTGCGGACGGATGCGGGCGACCACCTCGAGGGCCACGGCCTCACGTTCACGCTCGGCCGCGGGACCGAGGTGTGCGTG
>VBCL01000433.1 GCA_005888865.1 Betaproteobacteria bacterium
CAGCACCGCCATGCCGATCTCGCGGCGCAGCTTGTCGAGGAGCGCGAGGATCTGCGCCTGGATCGTGACGTCGAGCGCCGTCGTAGGCTCGTCGGCGATGAGGAGCGACGGATTGCACGCGAGCGCCAGCGCGATCATCACCCGCTGCCGCATCCCGCCTGACAATTGATGGGGATATTCGTCGAGGCGCTGCTTCGCCGCGGGGATTTCCACGAGCTCCAGCATTTCCAGAGCGCGCTTCATCGCCTTGGCTCGATTCATGCCGAGATGCAGCGCGGCGGCCTCCGCGATCTGGTCGCCGACGGTGAACACCGGATCCAGGCTCGTCATCGGCTCCTGAAAGATCATCGCGATGTCGCGGCCGCGGAGCGTCCGCAGCGCTTTCACAGGCAATTTCGCGAGATCGACCACCACGCCTTCGCGGGTGCGGAACAGAATCTCGCCGCCGACGATGCGTCCCGGAGGATTCGGAATCAACCCCATGATCGACAGGCTGGTCACCGACTTGCCCGACCCGGATTCGCCGACGACGGCGAGCGTCTCTCCGGGATTCAGGTAAAACGAGACGTCCTCGACCGCCTTGACCACACCGGCGTCGGTGAAGAAATGGGTCTTGAGATGCTTCACTTGCAGCAGCGGAGCCCCGGCGTGTACGGTCGCCATGTTCACATCGCCTTCCGCAGCTTCGGATCGAGAAGGTCGCGGAAGCCGTCGCCCACCATCTGCAGCGACAGCGCCGAGAGGATGATCGCGACGCCCGGAAACACGACGAGCCAGATCGCCTGATGCGCGAACTGCTGGCCGCTCGCGATCATCGTGCCCCACGTCGGCAGCTCGGGCGGAACGCCGACGCCGAGGAACGACAAGCCCGCTTCGGCGAGCACCGCGTAGGCGAAGATGAACGTCGCCTGCACCAGGATCGGCGAGGCGATGTTGTTGAGGATATGGATGAACATGATTCGCCACGTCGAGACGCCGAGCGCGCGCGCCGCCTCGATGAACAAGAGCTCGCGCACGACCAGCGTCGACGCCCGCACGACGCGCGCCACGCGCGGCGTGTAGACGATCGCCAGCGCGAGGATCACGTTGGTCATCGACGCGCCCAGCACCGCGACCAACGCGATCGCCAGCAGGATGTCGGGGAATGACATCATCGCGTCGACGACGCGCATGATCGGCCCGTCCAGCCGGCGGAAGAATCCGGCGGTGAGCCCCAGAAGCACGCCGCCCGTCACCGAGATGAGCACGACCGATGCGCCAATCAGGAGCGAGTAGCGCGCGCCGAAGACCACGCGGGAGAAGACGTCGCGGCCCAGCTCGTCGGTGCCGAACCAGTGCGCGAGCCTCGGGCCCTGCATGCGGTCGGCGATCTTCATCGTCATCGGGCCGTAGGGCGTGACCCACGGCGCGAAAAGCGCGAGCAGCGTGACCACCACCAGGATCGCCGCACCCGCCAGCACGAGCTTGCGGCCGAAGAGCTTGCGTACGAGGATCGCCGTGGGGCTGCGCGATGGCGCCCTGATGACGGTGGCGGTCACGGCAGA
>VBCL01000434.1:0-229 GCA_005888865.1 Betaproteobacteria bacterium
GAAGCTGATGGCCCTCGAGCTTTTCAAGCCGTTCATCTTCAACAAGCTGGAGACGATGGGTCTCGCCACGACCATCAAGGCTGCGAAGAAGATGGTCGAGAACCAGGAGCCTGTCGTCTGGGACATCCTGGAAGAGGTGATCCGCGAGCACCCGGTGATGCTGAACCGCGCGCCGACCTTGCACCGCCTGGGCATTCAGGCGTTCGAGCCGGTGCTGATCGAAGGCAAG
>VBCL01000434.1:238-4940 GCA_005888865.1 Betaproteobacteria bacterium
CCAAGTGCTACGGTCGCGATCTCGGTCGCGGTCATCTGGTTAACGTCGGCGAAGCCGTGGGCGTGATTGCCGCGCAGTCGATCGGTGAGCCGGGAACGCAGCTCACGATGCGGACCTTTCACATCGGTGGCGCAGCGTCGCGGACCGCCGCTGCGTCTCAGCTGGAGAGCAAATCGGCCGGGACTGTGCGTTTCTCGATGGCCATGCGCTACGTCACCAACGCCAAGGGCGAGGGCATGATGTTCTCCGACATGGCCGAGGTCACGCGTGCGTACGAGTCGCGCCAGGCCGATTTGCATGCCAAGGTCAGCGTACGGATCAAGGAGACGCAGGTCGGCCCCGACAACGAGAGGACGGAAAAGATCACGCGCTACGAGACAACCGTCGGCCGTGCGCTCCTCTCCGAGATCCTGCCAATCGGGCTGCCCTTCGACACGATCAACAAGCCGCTCAAGAAGAAGGAGATCTCGCGCATCATCAACGCGAGCTTCCGTCGCTGCGGTCTGCGCGAGACGGTGATCTTCGCCGACAAGTTGATGCAGGCCGGCTACAGTCTGGCGACGCGCGGCGGGATCTCGTTTGCCGCCGACGACATGCTGATCCCCGCGGAGAAGCATTCGATCATCGAAAAGTCCGAGAAGGAGGTGAAGGAGATCGAGGCGCAGTACACCTCGGGCCTCGTCACGCAGGGCGAACGCTATAACAAGGTGGTCGACATCTGGGGCCGCGCCGGTGACGACATCGCCAAGGCGATGATGGCGCAGCTCGGCATGATGGACGTCACCACACGTGACGGTAAGGCCGCGCGGCAGGAGTCGTTCAATTCCATCTACATGATGGCCGACTCCGGCGCGCGAGGCTCCGCAGCGCAGATCCGGCAGCTCGCGGGCATGCGCGGCCTGATGGCCAAGCCCGACGGCTCGATCATCGAGACCCCGATCACCGCCGCGAGGGCCTGAATGTGCTGCAGTACTTCATCAGCACGCACGGCGCCCGCAAGGGTCTTGCCGATACCGCGTTGAAGACCGCGAATTCGGGCTACCTCACGCGGCGCCTGGTCGACGTCACGCAGGACCTGGTCGTGACCGAGGACGATTGCGGGACCAGCAACGGCGTCGCGATGAAGGCGCTGGTCGAGGGCGGCGAAGTGATCGAGCCCCTGCGCGAACGTATCCTCGGCCGTACGGCCGCAGCCGACGTCGTCAATCCCGAAACGCAGGAGACGCTGTTCGAGGCGGGCACGCTTCTGGGCGAAGACGAAGTCGAGGCGATCGAAGCGCTCGGGATCGACGAGATCAAGGTGCGCACCCCGCTCACCTGCGATACGCGCTACGGGCTGTGCGCCAAGTGCTACGGTCGCGATCTCGGTCGCGGTCATCTGGTTAACGTCGGCGAAGCCGTGGGCGTGATTGCCGCGCAGTCGATCGGTGAGCCGGGAACGCAGCTCACGATGCGGACCTTTCACATCGGTGGCGCAGCGTCGCGGACCGCCGCTGCGTCTCAGCTGGAGAGCAAATCGGCCGGGACTGTGCGTTTCTCGATGGCCATGCGCTACGTCACCAACGCCAAGGGCGAGATGGTGGTGATCGCGCGCTCGGGCGAAGTCATGATCCACGACGACAACGGCCGGGAGCGCGAGCGTCACAAGGTGCCGTACGGTGCGACGATGCTGGTCAAGGACGGCGAACCGGTGAAGGCAGGCAAGGTGCTCGCCACCTGGGACGCGACCTCGCGTCCGATCATCACCGAGTACGCCGGTCGCGTGAAGTTCGAGAACGTCGAGGAAGGCGTCACCGTCGCCAAGCAGGTCGACGACGTCACGGGGCTGTCCACTCTGGTCGTCATCGATCCCAAGCGCCGCTCGGGAACCGCGGCGAAGGGCGTGCGGCCGCAGGTGAAGCTCCTGAACGAACGTGGCGACGAAGTGAAGCTTGCCGGGTCCGACCTGCCGGTGAACATCACCTTCCAGCTGGGCTCGATCATCACGGTGAAGGACGGCCAGGACGTCGCCGTCGGCGAAGTGCTGGCGCGCATCCCGCAGGAAACGTCCAAGACCCGCGACATCACGGGTGGTCTGCCGCGCGTGGCCGAGCTTTTCGAAGCGCGCTCGCCGAAGGATGCGGGGCTGCTCGCGGAAGTCACGGGCACCGTCTCGTTCGGCAAGGATACCAAGGGCAAGCAGCGCCTGGTCATCACCGATCTGGACGGCGTGGCGCACGAGTATCTCATCGCCAAGGACAAGCACGTGACCGCGCATGACGGGCAGGTGGTGAACAAGGGCGAATCGATCGTCGACGGTCCGGCGGATCCTCACGACATCCTGCGCTTGCTGGGGGTGGAGGCGCTCGCGCGCTACATCACCGACGAGGTGCAGGACGTCTACCGCTTGCAGGGTGTGAAGATCAACGACAAGCACATCGAGGTGATCGTGCGCCAGATGCTGCGCCGGGTGCAGGTGCTCGACGCGGGCGATGCGCGGTTCATCACGGGCGAGCAAGTCGAGCGTTCCGAGCTTCTGGACGAGAACGACAAGGTGGTCGGGGAAGGCAAGAATGCGGCGACCTACGAGCACATGCTGCTCGGCATCACCAAGGCGTCGCTGTCGACCGACTCGTTCATCTCGGCGGCGTCGTTCCAGGAGACCACGCGGGTGCTGACCGAAGCCGCCATCATGGGCAAGCGGGACGAGCTGCGCGGCCTCAAGGAAAACGTCATCGTCGGTCGGCTCATTCCTGCCGGTACGGGTCTCGCCTATCACAACGCGCGCAAGAAGCAGAAGGCCGCGGGCGACGCTGCGGCGCTCCTTGGATTGCCCGAGCCGGCGCCGGCAACAACGGAGGTCAACGCGGACGCGGCGTAGTTTGTAACGAGATCGAATGGCGGTAAGCCGCGATGACTCCGGCGCTGGCGTCGCAGGCGCGTCGGCGGGCGCGGCCAACGGGCGCCCGCCCGTCGCAGGTCGCCCGTTCGCGAGGGTGGCCGGTGCCCCCGGTGGCGGCGGGCGCATCAGCGGCGCAGTCGTCGTGAGGCGGGTGGCTCGTGCGCGGCGACTCGTGGCTTGAGTCGCCGCCGCGAGCCGGGTACCCGCCCGACGACATGCTTTGCGCCGCCGCGCCAAAGCCACCGTGCGGCACCAGGCAACAAGTGTCCGCGGAGTTTGACATAGCCTCACTAGTGCCTTAAAATTCCAAGTCTTTTCGCCCCTCTGGCCGCCCAAGTTCAAACGGACAGCGCCGACCGATGGGGCATGCGTACCCGGCCGCCCGCAGGGTGGCGTTGTCAGCCGGTTTTGCAGTGTCGGCCGAGGCGCGAGAAGGAGTGGCCTGAGCAGGCGATGCTTGGGCCACTTTTGGTTTGTTGAAGCGGTTTCGCTGACAGCGGAGCCCGGCGGTCGAGCAATCGGCCGCATGAAATGGACGAACAGGATGCCAACGATCAATCAGCTGGTGCGCAAGGCCCGGGTAGCGCCTGTGTCGAAGAGCAAGGTGCCCGCGCTCAAACAGAGCCCGCAGAAGCGCGGCGTCTGCACACGCGTTTACACGACGACGCCGAAGAAACCGAACTCCGCGCTGCGTAAGGTGGCGAAGGTGCGCCTCACCAACGGCTTCGAGGTGATCAGCTACATCGGCGGCGAAGGCCACAACCTGCAGGAGCACTCGGTGGTGCTGATCCGTGGCGGCCGCGTCAAGGATCTGCCCGGCGTCCGTTACCACATGGTGCGCGGCAGCCTCGACACCGCGGGTGTCAAGGACCGCAAGCAGGCCCGATCCAAGTACGGCGCCAAGAAACCCAAGGCTGCATAGGAATCCGAGATGCCCCGACGCAGAGAAATTCCGAAGCGCGAGATCCTGCCCGATCCGAAGTATTCGAGCGGTGATGTCGCGAAGTTCGTCAACGTGTTGATGAGCCGAGGCAAGAAATCGGTCGCCGAGCGCATCATCTATGGCGCGTTCGAGTCCATCGCCCGGAAGGGCGGCAAGGATCCGCTCGAGGTCTTCACCCAGGCGCTGTCGAATACCAAGCCCATGGTCGAGGTCAAGAGCCGTCGCGTCGGCGGCGCCAACTTTCAGGTGCCGGTCGAGGTTCGTCCGGTGCGTCGCATCGCTCTGGCGATGCGCTGGCTGCGCGAGGCCGCGCGCAAGCGCGGCGAGAAGTCGATGGGTCAGCGTCTCGCCGCGGAATTGCTCGAGCCGTCCGAGGGACGCGGAGGCGCAGTGAAAACGCGAACAAGGCCTTCTCGCACTTCAGATTCTAGAGCGAACCGGTCAAGCGTCCAGCGTCGAGCGTCGAGCGTGAAAAGCAGAATCGAATCGAAGCCGGATCGTAACGACAGGACACCATTTACCGAACGCACAACGCTAAACGCGATACGCAAGACTGAAAATCGTGGCCAGAACCACCCCCATCGAGAGGTACCGGAACATCGGCATCAGTGCCCACATTGATGCCGGGAAGACCACGACTACCGAGCGCATCCTCTTCTACACCGGCGTCTCGCACAAAATGGGCGAAGTCCATGAGGGCGCGGCCGTCATGGATTGGATGGAGCAGGAGCGCGAGCGCGGCATCACGATCACCTCGGCGGCGACCACGTGCTTCTGGAAGGGTATGGACGCGAACTATCCAGAGCACCGGATCAACATCATCGATACGCCCGGACACGTCGATTTCACGATCGAGGTCGAGCGATCGATGCGCGTGC
>VBCL01000451.1:0-2571 GCA_005888865.1 Betaproteobacteria bacterium
CACTGGCACAAACACGACCACGACGACGAGTTCTTCTTTGTCCTCGATGGCCGCTTCATCGTTGACCTGGAGGATCGAAGCATCGAGCTTCAGCGGCAACAGGGCTTCGTCGTGCCGAAGGGGGTCGTCCATCGCACGCGAGCCCCGGAGCGAGCGATCATCCTGATGGTGGAGACTGCAGCGATCGTGCCGACCGGGGATGCCTGATCCCCGTTCGACGCGCGAGCAGGGCGCTTTTCGCGGGCGTGCGCCCTGGCGCCGGACAGAGTTGCTGGAGAAGTTTCTATTTGCCCAGGTTCAGGCGCTTGGCGCCTTCGGTATAAAGCTGGATCTTGTCCTTCATGAAAGCGTCCATCTGGTCCGATCCGATGTTGACGAGCTCGAAGCCGCTCTTGGCGGCGAGCTCTTTCATTTCGGGATCGTTGTTGAGCTTCGCCCATAGGTCCGACAGACGCTTCTTCGCCCCCGCCGGCGTCGACTTCGGCACGCCGATCCCGCGATAGGCGCCGTCGACCCAATCGACACCGAGCTCGCGGAACGTCGGCGTGTCGGGCAGCAGCGGATGACGCTTATCCATCGCCACGGCGAGCGCGCGCACCTTCCCCTTGTTGTTGATGGCAAACGCCGTGTACGACATCGCCCCGTCCACGTGGCCGCCGAGCACGGAGGTGGTCATGTCGCCGGTCCCTTTGAACGGCACATACGTGGTCTTCACGCCGAAGGTCGCATCCAGACGCTCGTGGGCCGCGTGATTGGCCGAGTTCTGGCCCGAGCCACCCAGCGAGAGCTTGCCGGGATCCGACTGGGCGGCCTTCACGAAATCCTGGAGCGTTTTGAAGGGACTCTCCTCACGCACCACCAGCGCATCCGGCGTGTAATGGAACCAGAACACGGGCGTGACGTCGTCGGTCTTGTATTGCACCTGGCCCTCGATGGGCTGAAACACGATGTGGGGCAGATTGATGCCGACGACATCGAGCCCGTCGCCGGGGAGCTGGTTCATCTGCGCCCACATCAGGCCGCCTCCCGCGCCGGGCTTGTATTGAATGACGGTGTCGATCGCCGGACAGTTTTTTTTCAGGACGACCTGCTGGTGGCGCGCCGAGATATCCGACTCGCCACCCGGCGGGAACGCCTGCCAGTAGGTGATGTTCTTGTCGGGGCAGGCTTGTGCCAGAACGGCCGGCGCAGCCACAATGGTGAGCAGTGCCACGAGCTTGTTCATGAGTCGAGTCATCCTCGCCATAGGGGTGTGGATCCTGTTCACAGAAGAACCCGGCGACGGTAGCGAAGCCGATATTGCAGCGACGGTCGGACGCCTATGCTCCATCACGTATCGTTCGGTGTAAAGGATATCGAGCGCGCCGGCGCCTTCTACGACGCCGTCCTCGCGCCTCTTGGATTCGTCCGGGTTTGGGCTAATGTTGCGTCCGAGAGCCCGGCCAAGGAGATCGGCTACGGCAAGCCCGGCGAAGGCGATCAATTCGCGGTAAAGCAGCGGCCTGGAGCGCAGGCTGCCGCGGGCGAGGGTTTCCATCTGGCCTTCGCCGCGCCGAGCCGAGACGCCGTCGACCGATTCTACGCGGCGGCGATCGCGCACGGCGCCCGGGACAAGGGCGCCCCGGGCCTTCGGCCGCACTATGGTCCGGACTATTACGCTGCGTTCGTCGTCGACGCGGATGGCTACCATATCGAAGCCGTCATCAGCACGGCGCGCTGAGGAATCTACTCCGCGCTCGGACATCGCGTGCGCGTCATGACCAGTAAGCCGGCAGGAGACAAAGATGGCCGTTCGTGTGGTGAGGTTAGGTAGCGCGAGGACGGAGCGCGAGGGCCCTCGCATCGGCACGGTCCGCCGACCGCCGCGGGGTGTCCCCAAGAAAGCGTTCGCGTCGCAGAACTGGTACGACGTCTGGTTTCCGAATCTTGCGCCGAGCGTCGAAACCATGAAGATGGCGCAGCGGGCCACGACGCCGAAAGAATGGCGTGCCTTCTTCAAGAAGTACCGCGCCGAGATGGCCCGGCCGGAGAACGCTCGCGTGCTCGATGTGCTTGCGACTCTTTCCCACGACGCCAACTTCTCCATCGGCTGTTATTGCGAAGACGAATCACATTGCCATCGCTCGGCGCTTCGCGCGCTGCTGGTCGAGCGAGGCGCGAAGATACAATAGTCCAAGCCATGCATCCGCCGCAGCTTCTCGCCGGCTTTATTCGCGAGTTCCCTCGAGTATTCGTCCTGACCGGCGCGGGCACCAGCACGGCGTCGGGCATTCCCGGTTATCGCGACGCCGACGGTAACTGGCAACGCAAGCAGCCGGTCACGCATCAGGAGTTCGCCGGGAGCGAGGCCGTCCGCAGACGATACTGGGCGCGAAGCCTGCTCGGCTGGCCGATGATCGCCAACGCGGCTCCGAATCCTGCGCATGACGCGCTCGCGCGACTGGAACGCCTGGGTCACGTCGTACAGATCATCACGCAGAACGTCGATGGGCTGCACCAGCGCGCAGGCAGTGAAAACGTCGTGGATCTGCATGGCCGGCTGGATCGGGTGATCTGCCTCGATTGCGGCGC
>VBCL01000451.1:2656-5504 GCA_005888865.1 Betaproteobacteria bacterium
ACGCTGACTTAGAGATCGACTTTCAGGCGTTCCAGTTGCCCGACTGCGTCAAGTGCGCAGGCACGCTCAAGCCCGACGTCGTCTTTTTCGGCGCCAGCGTACCTCGGGTGCGGGTGGATGCCGCGTTCGAGGCCCTGGACGAGGCCGACGCCGTGCTTGTCGTCGGTTCGTCGCTGATGGCCTATTCGGGCTACCGCTTTTGCGAGCGGGCACACGCGGCGGGCAAGCCGATTGCCGCGATCAACCGCGGGCGCACGCGGGCCGATCGCCTGTTCCACCTCAAGGTCGACGCCGACTGCGGCGCTTCACTGACAGCGCTCGTCGGACAGCTGGTGTGCTGAGCGAACTTCGCTCGATAGTGGCCGGGCTTTCGTAGCCGGTGAACTCGCGATGGGCCGTTTCCGTCGAACGGCAAGGAAGACATTCGACGACGGGCACCCCATGGACTCGGACGAGCAAGCCATCCGCAACCTGGTCGCAACCTGGATGAGCGCTTCCGCCGCGGGCGATCGTGACCGCGTGCTCGAGCTCATGGCCGATGATGTCGTCTTCCTGGTGGCGGGTCGATCGCCCATACGTGGCAAGGCCGCCTTCGCTGCCGCGCAGGATGCGCTCAAGGGCATGCGGATCGAAGCGGCAAGCGACATCCAGGAAGTCCGCGTGTTCGGCGACTGGGCGTACTGCTGGAACCACCTGGCCCTCGAGGTCTATCGGCCCGGAGGCGGCGTGCCGGCGAAGCGCGCGGGACCGGTCCTGTCGATCCTGCGCAAGCTCCCCGATGGACGCTGGGTCATCGTTCGCGACGCGAACATGCTGGCAGCGGCGGAAGAATGAGCCATTTCATCGACGTCGCGATCTTCTCGGGGATCGTGCTCGTGGCGATCCTGCTGCTCGCCCGTTACCCGAACAGCTGGCTTGGCCGGATCGCATTCGAACGGCTCGGCCCGGTGCCGCTGCGCTTCGAGCCGCGCAGCCGCTATATCCTGCGCTGGGCGGGCTATGCTGCAGACTGGTTCGCCCAGGCCGTCTTCGCGTTCCTGATCGGTTGGCTGGCATGGGGGACGGCACCGTGGCTCGCCGATTCCCTGCCGTTCATCGTCCTGTGGCTGGTCGTGGTCCCATTGTTGGCCGTCGTCTCACTGGTCGGAACGGTGATCGCGCTCGTCGCGTACACTTGGAGGGCCCATTTCGGCGCCGAACGTCGGGTCCGTGCTGCGTCCGGGGTGGTCAAGACGTGACGAGGTCGGGGGCGTAAAACAACGACAAGGGGGAGACGAATGACGACCGAGCTCATGTATCTCGTCGCGGTCACGGCGCTGACCGGCGTGATGTGGATTCCATACATCCTGGATCGGATCGCCGTGTGGGGCCTGGCGGACGCGGTCGGCTACCCGGACAGCCCCAAGCCTCAGTCCCCCTGGGCGCGACGAATGAAGTCCGCACACGTGAACGCCGCGGAGAATCTGGTCGTGTTTGCGGCGCTGGTCCTCGCTGCGCACGCGGCCGGTGTCAGCAACAATGCAACGGTGTCCGCTTGCGCGGTGTATTTCTGGGCCCGAGTCGTGCATTTCGTCGCGTATACCGCAGCGCTGCCGTGGGTTCGCACCCTCGCGTTCGCGGCGGGCTTCGTTGCTCAGGCTGTCCTGGCGTGGCAGCTGCTTGTACGCTGACGCGCGGGACGCGAGCGAGCGTCGCAAGTCGCGGTCGCTAGAACAAGGTTCGCAAGGCCTACGCCATCGTGCGCTATCAGCTCATCCTCCGTTTCCAGGGCGACACCTTCGACGCGTTCGAGGACATCGTCGAGCTCGAGACCGCGCTCCTCGAACGGCTCGGCGAGCTCATCCTCCTCGACAGTCGCGACGTGGGGTCGGACGAGTGCAGTATCGTCGTGCTGACCCCTGACCCCGTGCGGGCATTCAGCGGCATGAGCCCGATTCTCGACCGCAGAGGGCTGCTCGAGGCCGTCGTGGCGGCCTATCGGCCGGTCGGGGCCAAAGACTATACGGTGATCTGGCCGGAAGCTCTCCCGGGCGACTCGAACATCACCTAGACCCGGCTCGACATCGCGCAGGGCCTTTACCGCGCTCACGAGTGCTCCTAAACTGGTGGACACCAGAGTCGCTGCCGCATGGAGAGGCGCGTCCGTCCGGATGCGACAGCGTTCGAAACCTATCGGATTCCTGTGCCCAGGCCATGGAACCGTTCGTCGTCCTGATCCTGCTGCCGGTCCTGATCGGCGTCGGCGCCGAGCTGTTTTTTCGCGACACGGTTCGGGCATCGGCCGTGGCGACGATCGTCTCTCCGACCGTCGTCTATTTCTGCCTGACCACGCTCGATCCCACTGGAACCTGGAACTGGCTCGCCACACTGCTCGTCTCGCCCCTGGCCATCGCCCTGGCGCTGGCCGCCGTCATGGCTTGCTTCGGGCGCGCGCAGGTCCGCAAGCCCCCGCGCCGGAACGGCGCTTAGCAAGGGGACTGCCGCGAGGAGGAACAGGTTAGAATCGCGCGGTGGGGGATCGGCTCCTCAAGGTGGCGGTAGTCGTCTTGTGCAGCATCAACGCTGCCATGTGGGAGCTTTACACGGAGTCGACGATAATGGCGGTGCTGTGGGGTATGACGGCCGTCGCATTCGTGGTCTGGATTGCCAAGGACATCAACCGCTGACCCGAGCGCGATGGACCAAAATGGCTTACTCTATCCCCTGAGTCTCAACCGCCGACAAGGACCGCCAATTGGCCAAACCCAACTACGCCTTCGCCAAACGCCAGAGAGATCTGGCCAAGAAGCAGAAGAAAGAGGAGAAACGGCTGCGCAAGCAGGGCTCTGCCGCTCCGCCGACTCCCGAG
>VBCL01000452.1 GCA_005888865.1 Betaproteobacteria bacterium
TTCAACGAGCTTGATGTTCTGCACCAGCTTTCGGGAAACGTCGAGATGGAGCAATTGCGAGAACCAGCGATAAATCGCCAGCGCGTCGTCGATGCGGCGATCGCGGATAAAGCGATATATGGCGACCGTCTCGCCTGGAAACGCATTAACCAGTCCCGCCACCCATCCGACCGCGCCCATAAGCATCGCTTCCATCGCCAGGTCGTGCACGCCGCAGAACAGTGCATAGCGGGTCCGCGTGAGATCGATGAGGTCGGTGATCCGACGCACATTGTCCGAGGACTCCTTGATCGCCACGAGCTCCGCCACATCGGCGAGCTCGGCAAACATCTCCGGCGTCACGTCGACACCATAGGCGACCGGGTTGTTGTAGACCATGATGGGCTTCGCGCACACCTTGGCGACCGTGCGGTAGTAGGTCAGGGTTTCACGGCGGTCCGAAACATAACGCATAGCGGGCAACACCATGAAGCCGTCGGCCCCGGCCTTCGCGCCGGCCTCGACAGCGCGAATCGCTTCTGCCGTGGTGTTCTCCGCGACCGTTGCGAGAACAGGGACTCGACCGGAGCTTACCTCCAGGGCAAGCCTCAATATGGCGAGCTTCTCGTCGAAGCTTAGCGCGGAGTTTTCCCCCAGGGAGCCGCAGACGATGAGACCGTCAACGCCCGATTCGATCTGCCACGCGAAGTGGGCGCGCATCCCGTCGATGTCGAGCGATAAGTCTCGTTTGAACTTCGTGGTGACCGCAGGAAACACGCCAGCCCAGGATGCTTTCATGACAATTCCTCTCCTTTCGTCGATGGCAGCGAGCGCCTTATTCACAGCTCTGGCCTGTCCCAAGACTTGGTCGCTGTCTGCTTCGTACGTGCTCCGTGCGCGGTCCAGTTCACTGTCGGCGGACGCCCTTCGAGATGGAGCGCGGCAGTAGCGGCCGGGGTTTCGGCAATCAAACGTCCGGCGCGGAACACCTTGAGCCGCGTGGCGCGCAGGCGAATGGCTTCGACCGGATCTTGCGCCTGCAGCAGCACGAAGTCCGCGCGGCAGCCGGGCGCGATGCCATAGCCGTCGAGACCGAGAATACGAGCCGGATTCGCGGTAACTGCGGCGAAGCACGCGCGCATTGCGTCAACGCTCGTCATTTGCCCGACATGCAGTCCCATCGCGGCGACTTCAAGCATGTCGCCGCTGCCTAGCGCGTACCACGGGTCCATCACGCAATCGTGGCCGAACGCCACGTTGATGTCGGCTGCCATGAGCTCCGGCACCCGCGTCATGCCGCGGCGCTTGGGGTAAGTGTCCTGCCGGCCCTGCAGCGTGATGTTGATCAGCGGATTGGCGATCGCATGTACGCCCGCGTCACGGATCAGCGGAATCAGCTTCGAGACGTAATAGTCGTCCATCGAATGCATCGACGTGAGGTGCGAGCCGGCCACGCGGTCCTGCATCCCCAACCGCTGCGTGTGGAACGCGAGCGTTTCAATGTGTCGCGACAGCGGATCGTCGGTCTCGTCGCAGTGCATATCCACCGGGCAGCCGAGCTGCGCCGCCAGCTCGCACAGGATGCGGATCGATTCCGCGCCATCGGCCATCGTGCGCTCGAAATGCGGA
>VBCL01000453.1 GCA_005888865.1 Betaproteobacteria bacterium
TGGATTGCCTTGTTGGCCGGATGGCGGTGATAGCTGCCGTAGCGCTCGAAGAGTTGATCGACGGTGCGCATGCTGTCTTGCGACGCCCTGCTACGAAATGGTCGCACGCCGGCGCAGGGGCGTCCAGTTTACCGTTGCGCTATAATTTCGGCACGAAGACGCCAAGCGCAGATCACGCATAGGCGGTCAAGCCTGCGCAGGCCCGCGAACACGCGTAGCGCCGATGTCGCCAGAGAAGCACCGATGACCAGCTTGCTCCGCGTTCTTGCCCACGGCTGCTGTGCGCTGGCGTTCGTTGCGGCGCCGGTGTTGGCAGCCGAGCCGCCCATCACTGTGCTCACCAGCAGCGTCTATTACCCGCTTGGCGTCGCGCTTGCGGAGAACATCGGCAAGACCATGTCGGGCGTTAAGACCTCGGTCCAGACAACCAAGGCTTCAGCCGAGAATCTCAACCTGCTGCAGGCAGGACGCGGCGAGATCGCGTTCACGCTCGGCGATTCGCTCTCCGACGCATGGAATGGTAACCAGGACGCAGGCTTCAAGGCTCCGCTCAAGAAGCTACGCGGCATTGCCGCAATCTTTCCGAACTATATCCAGATCGTCGCCCGCGCCGACACCGGTATCAAGACGCTCGCCGACCTCAAAGGCAAGAAAATATCCGTCGGAGTCCCGCAATCGGGCATCGAGCGTAATGCCCGGACCATTTTCGCCGCAGCGGGCATCACGTACAAAGATTTCGCCAAGGTCGAGTACCTGCCATTCGGGCAGTCGGTCGAGCTGATGAAAGACGGGCAGCTCGACGCCACGCTGCAATCCGCCGGCCTCGGCGCGTTGGCGCTGCAAGACGTCGCCACCTCGATGAACGCCGTGTTTATTCCGATTCCTTTCGACGTGATCCAGAAGACCAACGAGGCGGCGTATCTGGTGGGGACGATTCCCGCCAATACGTACCGTGGCCAGACTGCCGACGTGCCCACGGTAGCCGTGCAGAACTATCTCGTGACGCATGAAGGGGTGAGCACCGATACGGCCTACGCCATGACCAAGGCCCTGTGGGCCGGCCTGGACCACCTCGTCGCGGCGCATCCGGTCGCCAAGGCTATCGACCTCAAGCGCGCGCTGGACGGCATGCCGGTGCCGCTGCACCCGGGCGCAGAGAAGTACTACCGGGAAGTCCGCCTGATCAAGTGACGCAGCCGTCCGAGAGCTCCGCCGAGCCACGTGAGCGCTATAATCGTTCTACACCAAAATATCCAATGCGATTCACCAACAGGCGCCAGACCTGCAGATCTGTGCCGGCCCATACGCTCCGCCGGTGCCTTAGGAGGAACCCATGAAAGCGCTTTCCCGCATCGTTGCCAGCAGCGCCTGCGCGCTGGGGCTCGCCGCCACGCCGGCGCTCGGCGCTGACCAGTTCATCAACGTGCTGACCGGCGGCACCAGCGGCGTGTACTACCCCCTCGGCGTCGCGCTCGCCGGCAGCATCGGCAGGGCGATACCGGGTTCGAAGACCTCGGTGCAGGCAACCAAGGCCTCCGTCGAGAACCTCAATCTCCTGCAGGCGGGACGCGGCGAGATCGCCTTCACGCTCGGCGATTCGCTCTCCGACGCGTGGAAGGGCAACGAGGAGTCGGGCTTCAAGACACCGCTCAAGAAGCTGCGCGGAATCGCCGCGATCTATCCCAACTACATCCAGATCGTCGCCCGTGCCGATGCCGGCATCAAGACGCTCGCCGATCTCAAAGGCAAGAAGATCTCGGTTGGGGCGCCCAAGTCCGGCACCGAGCTCAACGCGCGGGTGATACTGGCTGCGGCGGGCATCACGTACAAGGACTTCTCCAAGGTCGAATACCTTCCCTTCGGCGAGTCGGTCGAGCTGATGAAAAACCGCCAGATCGACGTGACGCTGCAATCCGCAGGGCTGGGCGTCTCTGCCTTGCGCGATCTCGCGACGTCGATGGACGTGGTGGTGGTTTCTATCCCGCCGGACGTGATCAAGAAGACCAACGATCCCGCGTATCTGCCCGGAACGATCCCGGCGAATACGTATCGTGGCCAGACCGCCGATGTACCGGCGGTGTCGGTGCAGAACTATCTCGTGACGCACGAGGGCGTGAGCAACGACGTGGTCTACGCGATGACCAAGGCGCTGTGGACGGGACTCGATCAGCTCGTCGCGGCGCATTCCGCCGCCAAGGCCATCGACCTCAAGCACGCTCTGGAGGGCATGCCCCTGCCGTTGCACCCTGGCGCGGAGAAGTACTACAAGGAAGTCAAGCTGATGAAGTGACGCAACTGTCCGAGAGCAAGAGGCTTTGGCCTCGAGGCGATCGGAGACAGTTGCGTCATCCCGGCGAAGGCCGGGATCCAAGTTCATGAAGGAATCAGCCTCAGCGTGCGAAATTGGGCCCCGGCTCAGTTACCAAAATGAGCCGGGGAGACGATGATGTCAGCGCCTGAGCTGCAATCGCTTCCGCCGCACGTACCCGAAGCCGCCTTCGATGAAACCGGCGTCAAGCGCGAGCTGACGGGGACGGCGTGGAAGATCGTCGCCGGTGTCGCCCTCGCGTTTTCGAGTTATCAGCTCGTCATCGCGGCGTTCAGTCCGCTTTCGAGCCTCATCGCG
>VBCL01000454.1 GCA_005888865.1 Betaproteobacteria bacterium
AGCGTGCTTACGATCAGCACGTGCGCGTACCACTCGAGCATGATGTTCGGGTAGATCGTCACCCAGATCGCGCCATGCTTCGGCGGCTCGCCGCGGTAATACTCGAGCACCGCCTTGTGCCAGCGCTCGTAGGCCCGGGTGCCGGGTTTCGCGAGCGCATTGTTGACGCCGACCGTCTGCACCGAGTAGCGCTGGGCGAACTGCCAGCGCAAGTTGTCGGTGGTGACGAACTGGCCCAACCCCGGATGGAACGGCCCGACATGGTAATCCTCGAGATAGACCTCGATGAAGCTCTTCCAGTTGTACTGGCACTCGTGGATCTCGACGCGGTCGAGCATGTAGCCCGAAAAATCGAAGTCCTTGGCCACGCCGATTCCGGCGAGCTCGCTCGCCACGTTACGTGGCCCGTCGAACAGCAGCCCGTGCCAGTTGGCAAGCGGGGTACTGTCGAGCATGACACAGGGTTGCTTTTCGAAATGCGGCGCGCCGAGCAGCCTGCCGTTGAGGTCGTAAGTCCAGCGGTGCACCGGGCAGACGATGTTTTCGGCGTTGCCACGGCCCTTGAGCATCACCGCCTGGCGGTGGCGGCAGACGTTCGACAGCAACTCGACGCCGCCGGCGTTGCGTACGAGCACCTGTGCGTTATCGCGCCAGGCGAGCGCATAGTAATCGCCCGGGTTGGGCACCATCAGCGCGTGCCCGACGTAGCCGGGTCCGTGCTGGAAGAGCCGCCTCTGCTCGAGCGCGAACAGCGCGGGATCGCAATACCAGGAAACGGGCAACTGCGACGTGGCCTGTCGCAGCCGATCCGCGGTGGCGAGATTGGACATCGGCCTTTCCTTACGTAACCAACCCAACAATAAGGGGCGAGAATCTCTGCCCCTCAACCGCTTTGCTAAGTCAGCCCGCCACGGAAAGAATCCGTGAAGGCCGCGTCGTCAAATACATCGTTATTATAGCCGCAGAGGCCCGCCGGACCAAGCCTGGCGTTGACTCGTGCCGACGAAATGCGTTAGTTTGATTAGATTTTCAAGAGGTTGGTTCCGCGATAGTCGCGTAGCACGCGCACTGCAAGTCAAGTGCGCCAGAACCGCTCGTTGCCGATGGCCAAATCGCCCGATTCGACTCCCCAGACGTTCGAAGCCGCGCTCGCCGAGCTCGAAACGATCGTCGCGACCATGGAAGACGGCCGATTGCCGCTCGCCGAAGCGCTGGCGGCGTACAAGCGTGGGGCCGAGCTGCTGCAGTATTGTCAGGCAGCGCTCAAGGACGCGCAGCAGCAGGTGCAAGTGCTGGAGCGCGGTGTTCTCATGGCTTTTGCGCCCGAAGAACCAGACGCCGGGACCAAGATTTTCGATCGGTCCAACACGGGCAAACCCGATGCATCCTGATGTCGCCTGGGCCGTCTGGTCGGGCGAGCGCGCGCGGCGAGTCGAAAGCGTCATCGACGGCTTCCTGCCGCCAGTGACCGAGCCTCCGCAGCGCTTGCACGAGGCGATGCGCTATGGCGTGCTGGGCGGCGGCAAGCGCGTACGCGCGCTGCTCGCCTACGCCGCGGGCGAGCTCACTGGTGCAGACCCTGCAGTCGTCGACCGCGTGGCTGCCGCAATCGAGTTGATCCATGCTTACTCGCTCATTCATGACGACCTGCCGTGCATGGATGACGACGTGCTTCGCCGCGGCAAGCCGACCTGTCACGTCGCATTTGGCGAGGCGACCGCGCTCCTCGCCGGCGATGCCCTGCAGAGTTGCGCCTTCGAAGCGCTGGCGACCACGCCCCTGCGCGATCGAGGACAGGCCGTATTGCTGCTCGCACGAGCCGTCGGTTCGCGCGGGATGGCCGGCGGACAGGAAATCGACCTCGCTGCAGGCGGCCAATCGCTCGATCTGGCTGAACTCGAGCACATGCATGCACTCAAAACAAGTGCGCTTATCCGGGCGGCGATTTGCCTCGGCGCGGATTGTGGCCGGTCGGTGAGTGCCGACGAGAACGACGCACTCCACCGTTACGCGTCGGCCATCGGACTGGCCTTCCAGGTTGTCGACGACGTCCTCGACGTCGAAGGCACGGCGCAGAGTCTGGGCAAAACCGCGGGCAAGGACGCGGTGCAGCGTAAGTCAACGTACGTAACGCTGGTAGGCCTGGCCGCTGCCCGGAAGCGCATCGAAAAGCTGCGTCTCGAAGCGGGCGCGGCGCTGACAAGCTTCACGACCGAGGCGCGCAGGCTCTTGGAGCTTGCCGACTGGATCGTGGCGCGCACGCATTGATGGACCGTCTCCTCGAACGGATCAACGATCCTGCCGAGCTGCGCCGGCTCGATTCAGGTGAACTCGCGCA
>VBCL01000457.1:0-2382 GCA_005888865.1 Betaproteobacteria bacterium
CACGTGCAGGTTGGATCGTCTTTTGCGATGCCGATAACCTGTTGGCGCCTTCCTTTTCAGTGGAGCTGTTTAACCGCACATCTGCGGGTACGTATCTGCGAACGCTGCGCGATACGCGATGGGGTACAAGGAGACATAACGTTCCTCTGGCATGCGAGACCGCGACGTTCTGGTCTGTCGGCGGATATGACGATGCATTCGACGGCTGGGGAGTGGAGGACCGGGAGTTCATCGATCGCCTGAGCCGAAGCGGTATCCGAGAGGTACTGGGACCGGCCAACCTGGTCGATACGTTGCGCCACGGCAATGCGGAGCGCAGCAGTCTTTACGAGCATGGGATCGAAGTAAGCATGGCGATCAACAATTACTATTGCCAGATCAAGCAGAGGTATTTTGAAACCACGGAACGGTGGTTCACCGATGAACAGCGTTATTCCACATACAAGAGAGTGAAACTGGCCGTTCTGGATTCGCTCGCCGATCGTGAATCCGAGACGATCTTCGAGATTCCGATCATCGACTCGGTCCCGCCCTGGACTGCGCGCTTGGCTGCGCGCAGCGTCCGGCAATTTCGAGACACCAAGTGTGAGTTTCTTGCGCGGCTGGCGCAGATGTCAGCGGAGTCCTAGACCGTCGACTCGCGCGCAGTTCCTGATCAAGGAGCGCGCGAATATGCCAGCCGTGCCGTCGAGTAAGTCCGCATGTACCGTCCGACCATTCACCTAGTCAATCCCCTCTCCAATCCCTTCGGCGGGAGCGAACGGCGCACACTTAACTACTTTGCCCTGCTTTCACCTCGCGCCGATGTGACGCTTTGGGCCCTGAAAGAGCCGCACCACGAGTTTTCGCACCTTCCATTTCGTCGGCTCGACCGGGCGGGCAGGAATCTGCCGGAGGGCGGTACGGTGGTCCTGGTCGGTATCTACGGTGTCTGGACCGGCGCCCCATGGCTTAGACGAATACGGCCGGATCGTCTGATCATCGTCTACAACACCCCCGAGTTCGTCAAATTGCACAAGCTTCTCGACTTGGTCTTCCGTACCGGGCTTCGGAAACCAGACCTTGTGTTCCCATCGGAAACCCATCGCGTCTCCGCGCGACTACCAGGGTTCGTCGACTGGGGATTGTACGACTTCGAAAGATTCAGGCCGACGCAACGCGTCCGGCATTCAGCCCGTTTCACGGTTGGCCGACTGAGCCGCGACACGCGAGACAAGCACCATCCGCAGGACGTGCGACTCTATCGACACCTTGCCGAGCGGGGCATGAAGATACGCCTCATGGGCGCCAGCATTTTTCGGGAGCGCCTGCGCGACTGCGAGCCAATCGAATTCCTAGAGACCGGACAGATCGAGGCTGGCGACTTTCTCCGATCGCTGGATGCATTCGTCTATCGCACTCACCCTACCTGGTCCGAGGCTGCTGGCCGAGTCGTCGTCGAGGCGATGGCTTGCGCGCTGCCCGTCGTCGTTGGGCGTGCGGGCGGCTACGGCGAACTGATCGAGCACGGGCAGAACGGATTCCTGTTCGATACGCACGTTGAAGCTGAAAAGTATCTTGATACGTTGCGTGCGGATCCAGCACTGGCGAGAGGCATCGGTGCGGCCGCGCGATCCACGGTCGTCGACCGTTTTGGCCATGAGCACATGGAGCGCGTGTGCCGTTTCTTCCTTCAGCCGCCTGACCAGCAACATTGATCGGCCGATTGCCGCGCAGTCCGTGTCCGAATCCTTTCGCTGCACGTGTGCTCTGTATTTTCAACTCCTCGGGTGTTTCCGTAACAGAAATTCGAGTGGGCGTCGGACAGCCCGAGCGAGGAATGCCGCCCCGTACCGCGATCGCCTGGCAGTGCGCCGCAGGGAACTATCGCTCTCGTACGGTGCCTGGTTCTGATCCGACAAGAATCGCTTGAGAGCCGCAACGTCTTGTTCCAGGTCGTGGACGCGGTCGAGAAGCTCGTGCGGGCTTTTAATCGGGCGCAACGGAGCAAGCTGACTAAGGATACTCAGTATCCAGTCCAGGTCCTTACGTTGGCGGTCCAACTCTTCCGAGAGTCGCCGCAACTCGGGGTCCTGCATGCCCGCTCCCCTTCTCTGAATTCAAAGTCTAGCCTTATTCGCCGCTAAGCGCTATGCCGACAGCCTCATCCGCAAGCTAGCTCTGCGCACCACGCGCGCTCCAAGCACCGGCCAGTCTGGAGCGCGGCCGGACGCCGGGGCGTCAACAGGCAGACCAGGCCCCAAGCGACCCTCACTCTGATCCGAAACTTCGGTGCGGCGGAGTGCGTCACACCCAAGTGGGACGATATGAGCACGAGATACGCCCCTCTAAGCAGTACGGGTAGATGGCTGAGACGAACAGAAGGAGAAGACCATGAAAGTC
>VBCL01000457.1:2403-4580 GCA_005888865.1 Betaproteobacteria bacterium
CGCGGCTGATCGATCGGGGCCACAAGGTGATCGGCACCTGCCGTTCGCCCGAGAAGACAGCGCAGCTGCGCAAACAGGGCGCAGAGCCGGTCGTGCTCGATGCCGTCGACGCGCGGGCCGTGCGTGAGGCGGTCGGGCGGGTCGAGCCCGAGGCGATCATCCATCAGGCGACCGCGCTCGCGGACATACGCTTCGGCAGGAACTTCGACCGCACCTTCGCGCAAACCAACCGGCTGCGCACCGAGGGTACCGACAGCCTGCTCGCCGCCGCGCGCGAAGCAGGCGTGCGGCGCTTCGTCGCCCAAAGCTTCGCCAGCATGCGCAACGCACGCGAAGGCAGCATGGTCAAGACCGAAGACGATCCGCTTGACCCCGACCCGCCGGCAAAAATGCGCGAGGCTCACGCCGCGATGCGACACCTCGAGCAGGCGGTCACCGGGGCCGACGGGATCGTGCTTCGCTACGGCGGCTTCTACGGCGCCGCTAACGATGCCATGGTCGGCCCGGTGCGCAAGCGACAGTTTCCGATCGTTGGCGATGGGGGCGGCTACTTAACCGTGCTCGCAATCGAACACGAAGTGCCGGCGATCTACAACATCACCGATGACGAGCCTGCGCCGCTCCGCGAGTGGCTGCCGGTGCTCGCGGACGCGCTCGGCGCCAAGCCGCCCCGCCATGCCCCCGTCTGGCTGGCGCGACTGATCGCGGGCGAAGTGGCAGTCACGATGGGAACCGACGCCCGCGGCGCCTCGAACGCGAAGGCGAAGCGTGAGCTGGGTTGGACCCTACGCTACCCGAGCTGGCGGCAAGGCTTCGTCGAGGTCTACGCAAGGGCTCAACCTGTAAGAGCTGCGACCCGCGCACCCGTACACGCCAAGATCGGGCGTACGTCGTACTGATCTGCAGCGGGAGCACGAGGAATCCGCAATCGGTCGCAGCGTCCCGGCTAGCAATCGCGATGGCGCTACTTCTCGGCACTGCGCGCAGTCGCAAGGAAGAGGAATCGCTGCAAGATCAAAGCGTTTCTGTTCGTATCGCGGATCTCAGCCCAACCGCGTCGCGTTCCAGGTAAGAGGGCCCGCCAAGCGCGTTGCGGTCCACGTCTCCCGACTGAACTTGCACCGGCCGCGCGATGTCCGAAAGTTACGGGGGGCTGTCACCATTGCGGGGAGTTACGAATGTCTCGCCGCAGCCTCGGATGGATCGTCGTCGCCGTCTTGACGATTGGGGGGATCGCCGCGGCGGGAGCATGGCTCGACCGCGAATCGACGCTCGTCTCCGCGGCCCGCGTCGCAGTCGAGCGCTCGCAGGGGACGCTCGATCTCGAACGCGTCCGGGGATCGCTCCTTCGTCAAATTCACGCCGATCGCGTCGTGTGGCGGTCGAACGGCCGCGAAGTCGCGCTCGACGATGCGACGCTTGCCTGGTCGCCGCTATGGCTACTGCTCGCGACGGCGAGCTTCCACGACGTTCACGTCGCCAAGGCGACCGTCACGATCGCCGAGGCGCCAACCGAGCCGGTGCCGATCACGCTGCCTGAGACGCTGCGTCTACCGCTGCGCGTGCGGGTCCACGACACGGTGATCGATCAGTTGACGGTCGTGCGAGGCGGCGAGCCGCGCGAGGCCTCGCAGCTCGCCTTCGACGGCGAGGCCGGCTGGCAGTCATGGACGCTGAAGCTGGGAGCGCGGGACACGCCCTTCGGAAAACTCGACGGCACCCTCGAAATCGGCGCAAGCCCGCCCTATCGCGTCGACGGTCACTTGGATGTTACGCGCGGGGGCGATGCACCGCTCGCGGTCGATGTCGTCGCCTCGGGCACGCTCGAGCGCGCCATCGAGCTGAACGCGACGCTGCGCGCACAAAGCTCCGCGGCCGATGCAACGCTCGTGTACGCGCCGCTCCAGGCGCAACCGATCGAGCGCGCGGATGCGACGCTGCGCGCCTTGGATCTTCGTCATCTGCTCCCGAGCGCACCCGAAGCGATCCTCGACGGGACGCTCACCGCAGCGGCCGCGAGCGGCCAGCTCCGACCGCGTGCCGGGCGCCATCGACGCCGGCCGGATTCCATTGTCGTCGTTCGCGGCGCAGATCGGCGCCGTCGCCGACGCGTTCACGCTCGACGCGATCGACGCGGACCTTGGGCCCGCCGGCAAGCTGACGGGCAGCGGCCGCAT
>VBCL01000098.1:0-9371 GCA_005888865.1 Betaproteobacteria bacterium
AACCACGGTGGAGCGATGGATCTGCCAGAATTCGTCCGGGTCCAGCTCATCGATCAGCTCCTTGATCGGCTTGCGGATCAGGGCCTCGAAACTGCGGGTCTGCACTCGAGTGTATTTGTCCTCGGCGCGGAAGAACAGAATATCGCTCGTAGGGATCATCCGTATCGTTGCTCCCACGCTGGCCTGGACCCAGCGCATGTACTCGCTTGGGTTCGGGCCGCCGGCCCCGAGTCGTTTCGATAGCTGCGCCAAGAGCTCATTCATCGGATTGGGCGCTTGCTCGAGCCGCGCGCGCAGGCGTTGGCAGGTCAGCGCCACCCGCTCCGGATCCGCCGGCTTCAGCAGGTAATCGACCGCGCCTTGCTCGAAGGCGCTGATGGCGTACTGGTCGTGGGCGGTGACGAAGACCACGTGAACCTGGCCGGCAAGCGCCTGGGCGGCCTGGATACCATCCATCCCGGGCATGCTGATATCGAGAAACGCGATGTCGGGTTCGAGGCTCCGCACCATCGCTACGGCCTCGCTCCCATTGCCGGCCTCACCCACGATCGAGAGCTCGGGCCAGGCCTCCTTCAGGCGGTCAGCGATCTGTTCGCGCATCAGGCGTTCATCGTCGGCAATGACAGCGGTGGGGGCAGGCAAGGGATGCATGTGGGTACTCGTCCAATCAGTCAGGCGATGCGGCTGGGGCGATCTCGTAGGGTACCTTGATCGTGGCACAGGTGCCGCCCGCGGGCGGCACGCTGATGATCAGCTCAGCTCGGCCCTTGTACAACGCCTTCAACCGCTCGCGAACATTGGCGAGTCCCACGCCAGCTTCGGCTTTCGGCATGAAGCCGATGCCATTGTCGAGCACATGGACAGCCAGCAGGCCATCGACGATCTCGGCGCCGATCTCGAGCCGGCCGCCTTCGGGCTTCGGTTCCAGGCCATGCTTGATGGCGTTTTCCACCAAGGTCTGCAACATCATCGAGGGGAAGACCGCCGATTTCAACCCTTCTGGAATAGTCACGACAGGCTGCAGCCGTCCTTCCATTCGCACCGACATGATTTCCAGGAACGCGCTGCAAAGATCGACCTGCTGACCCAGTGTGGGTCGCTTGCCGTCGCGCATCTGCGGCATGGCCGTGCGCAGGTAGCGAATCAGGCTCTGCTGCATTTTCGAGGCGCGCGGCGGGTCGGTCTGGATAAGCTGATCGATACTTGCCAATGTGTTGAAGAGGAAATGCGGCTCGATCTGCGCTTGCAGCGCTTCCATGCGCGCTTCCAGCACGGTGCGCTCGAGCTGCTCGGTTTCCGCCCGCTTGGTGGCCTCGTCAGCGGTCAGTTCCGCTCTGCGCTTGCCGCCGGCCACCACCTTGATGATGATGGAGGCGATGATGACCATCAAGAACGGTACAGGGTGCTTGAGAATGCCGGCCAGTATCAGTCCCAACAAAGAAACCAGTGCCAGCTTCTTCCACGACACGACCGCCAGCCAGTCGAAGAAACGCCACCACACCGCGGCGGTGGCGTCGCCGAGCTTACGCAAACTCCCTTTGCCCGCGGGCCGCTGCGTGGCTGGACTGCTCTTGCCGCCGGCGTTGTCGATGCCTGGGCTGCATGGGTCGGTATTCAAGGTGTTGCCCTCGGTCGCCTGATTTATCACCGGGCAAGGTTACGGCAGAGGGCCGCCGGGCTCCAGCGCGGCAGGACACAATGCGCGCCGGGAGGGGTGAAATGCAGATGGGGACTGCTGAACGCCCCTACGGAGCCCCTCGATCGTCCGGGTTGGGTCGTTTCACCCGTTCGCGAACCCATCAGGCAGAGGCAGGAACCCCGGCGCAGTGTCTGGGGTAAAACTCGAGTCTGACCCTACCTTACCGCGGCGTGAGGCGGAACGCACGGACCTCTGAGCCATAGAGGCCGGTGCCGACGATTACTCCGACGTCATCCACTGCAGTGGCTTCCTGCAGGACCCAGCCGGAGTTAGGGGAAATCAGATCATTGAGGTCGCGCATGACGCCACCGCTCCACACGAAGGCGTGATAGACGATGTAACCGGTGTTGCTCGGAACCGTAGCCCGACCGACGACCACCGCGCCGGTGGAATTGAGCGCGAACGCCTCGCTGACGTTATCGCCAAGATCCCCAAGGTCTTGCAGCGGGCCGCTCCCGTTCCAAAGAAACGCGTGCGCCTGGGTGTCGGCCCTCGCTGCCTGGCCCACGACTTGTCCCGCGTCGTTGATGGCGTAGGCGATGCTGTAATCGCCGCCGAGGGTGCCGAGGTCGATCATTTTCCCGCTGGTTCGGAGAAACGCACGAGGAGCACCGTTCGCGAGATAGGAATAGCCGACCACCTCCTCGGCTTTGTTGAGGCCGCGCGCGGAACTGGAATCTCCTCCGAGCGTTCCGAGATCGGTCATTTTCCCGCCCGTCCAGAGGAATGCATGTTCGTGCCCGTACAGTCCGCCTTTCGCGAGCGAGCTCCCGGCAGCATGACCCATCGCGTTGATGGCGTAAGCGACGCTGTACTTGAGGCCGAGGTTGCCGAGGTCGTGCTGCTTGCCATTGATGAAGACGAACGCGTTGTAATTGCCGTCGAAATAGTAGCCAGCGATCCCGCCCGTTGCGTTGACCGACGTCGCCACGCTTCGCGAGCCCTTGATGCCAAGGTCCGATATTTGGTCATTGATGAATTGGAAGGCGCGGTCGTCTCCCGCGGCAGTCTCCGCCGTGCCGACGATCAACCCGGCATTGTTGATGCCGGATGCTCGGCTGGCCGTCCCGCCGAGCGTGCCGAGATTATCCACGGAGTAACTTTGTCCTATAGCCGGTGTGCTCGCGGTGATTAGAGCGAGCGACAAGACGAGCGCGACAAATTGAGGCGAGGTTTTCATGGTTTTGTTCCTCGGGAAGGTAGTGAATTTTTGTTCGACGAAACATAACTCCACAACAGTAAACACGCTTGCGGCTGCCGCCATTCCGCCGATATCCCTTGCACGGGTGCAGCGCGCCGGCGGTTTTGAGCGAGGTCCGGAACCCAGGGTCTGGCGCGTGGACCCGCGCCCGGTCCCGGGTTAGCTTCGACCCTCGTCTTTGGCTGGGGGCCCTTGTTTGTCCGTACGCGACATTCGCTTGGTCACGACCTTGTCGTTCAGGAAGTGCACGGTGATGGTCGTCTTTTCGTCCTTCCAAACGGCCTCGCCACTCGAGAGCCCGAGGAGACTGGCTCCCGAAGCATCCACCGGTTCACCCAGGATTTCCCGCACTTCCTTTTGCGACATGCCTTCGTGGATCTTGTCGAAATTCTCCTGGCTGAGACGCGAGCCACAAGCGGCAACGCACAGAAGCAGGATCGCGACAGCGAACGAACGAAGGATGCGCATGGTGGACTCCTTGATCCGTCCCACTCGACATTCCGAATGACAGCCTACCCCGGTGACCGTGGGGCGTCTATGATTGGGCGACCCTTTTGTATAGCGTGCGACGTCCGGAAAGGCTCGTAGCATAATCAACAGCCATGCCGATGATCGATCTTGTCCTCCGCACGGCGATAAGCCTCGAGCTGGCGGTACTGGCAGGGCTGCTGACGCTGCTGCCGCGCGCCGGCCTGGCGGCACGACTCGGCGCGCTTTTCTGCGCCAGCGTGATCGCGTTCGTCGTCACATCGGCGCCGGTCCGGCTCGGCGCGATCGTCTATCCCCTGACGGCGTTGTGCGTCGCGAAGTCGGCGCTGTTCTGGCTGTTCGCCAAGGCGCTTTTCCGCGACGGGTTTCGCGTACGCCGCGAACACGCGGTGGCGACCGTCGTGCTGGTCCTACTGGGGCTCTGGCACGAATTGGATTTCGGGCGCGACGTCCGCGCCGGGGTCGGTGGACCGTTCGCGCTCGTCGGCAGCCTGGCGTACGAAGGCCTCGTGCTCGCGTTCGTGCTTGCCGCGGTGCACGAAGCGTGGCGCGGCCTCGCCACCGATCTCGTCGAAAAGCGGCGGCGGTTCCGGGTTGGTCTGGTTGCCGGCGTTGCGGCGTATCTCGCTATCGTCGTGACCGTGCAGCTCTCCAACCTGGCGCTCGGTACGCATACCGCGCCGCCTCTGGTCCTCGCTAATCTCGGATTGATGCTCGCGGCCGGATTCGCGGCCACGCTCTCGTTGCTGCAGGTGCGCCGCGGGACGTGGATCGACGTTGTCTGTGGTAGCGACGTCGAAGCAGCCGTCGCCACCGCATCTGCTGAGGAACAAGTGCTTCTGGGGACGCTCACCCAACGCATGGGCGCAGAGGCCCTGTACCGCCGGGAGGGCCTGACCATCGGCGCGCTGGCACGCATACTGGGCACGCAGGAATACCTGCTCCGCCGAGTCATCAACCGGCACCTCGGGTACCGCAACTTCAATGATTTCCTGCATAGCTATCGGATCCGGGAAGCCTGTACCCGCCTGCGCTCGCAGGCCGAGGCCGGCCGCCCTGTGTTGTCGATCGCGCTCGATCTCGGCTACAACTCGATCGGCCCGTTCAATCGCGCCTTCAAGGCGCGCCTGGGCATGACGCCCACGGAGTTTCGGCGCGAGGGCATGCCCGAACCCGCTTCGGCGTCGGACTGACGTCTCTCCCGCGGCAAGAGCTTGCCGATTTCGAAATCGGCGCGATCTTTTTCGGTTTCGGCGCGATTCTGGCGAGCGAGTCGCCGATCCTGACGCGCATTCGGGTCCAGGGACCCGCACGCGGAGGGCGAGCTCATGCATACCGACTCTACGAATCGGAAATCGCCGGCGCGGCGACGCGGGGTCGTCGCAGTGGTCCTGGCGGCGGTATCGAACGTCTGGATTTGCGCCTTGCCGCCGGCGCACGCCGCCGACGATCCGCTGCCACGCCGCGCCGATCGGAGCACAGGCGGGTCACTGCCTCATGAGCAGATCGCGGGCCGTACGGTGGAATACGGTTCAGCGGTCAGCGCGCGCGGCCATCGCGTACGAATCATCATCACGCGTCCTCCAAATGGCACTGACCGGCTCCCGCTCATCGTCTTCCTACCCTGGTTATCCTGCGACTCGATCGGGTCGCCACGCGGTCCGACTGATGGCTGGTCACGGATGCTGCGTGCGGTTGCGTCGGCCGTCGACGCCGTATTCGTTCGCGTCGACAAGCCCGGGGTGGGGGACAGCGAAGGCGATTGCTCGAAAACCGACCTCGAGGATGACCTGGCCGCGTATCGGGCGGCAATCCGGATGGCGCTCGAACGGCCTGATGTCGACGCCTCGCGGCTGACGCTCTTCGGCGGCAGCACAGGCGGCGCGTTCGCACCCTTGCTGGCCGGGGAATTCAACGTTCATTCGATCGCGGTCGCCGGAGGATTCAGCCGGACGTGGTCGGAGCACATTCTCGGCCACGAACGGAGACGGCTTACCCTTTCCGGCGCCGCACCTGCCGCAATCAACACGTCGATGCGCGGGTTCGTCGACTTCTACGCGCTCTACCTCGATTCGCGCCTGACGCCGGCTGAGGTGCTGGTCCGGCGCCCCGATCTAAAGCCCCTCTGGTACGACGCGCCCGAGCACCAGTTCGGCCGTCATGCGCGTTATTTCCAGGAAGTCCAGGCGCAAAACATCGAGGCCGCCTGGGACCGCGTGCGCGTGCCAACACTTGTCGTCTGGGGCGAGTACGACTGGATCATGGGGCGCGCGGACCAGGAGCGGATCGTCGAGATCGTCAACGCGCATGTGCCCGCCCTCGTCCACCTCATCGTCGTGCCCGGAATGAATCACCACTTCGAGCGCTTTGCGACGCCGGTCGAAGCGTTCAGGGAGAAGGGTGGCACTTACGCTGGGGATGCGGCGGAAACAATCATCGACTGGCTGCGGAGGAATAGCTAGCGACCGGCTGCCGCCCATGCGCCGATACGGTGCCCAGGATCTGCAACAACGTCACATCAACATTGTCATCGAAGCCCTTGGCAAGACTGGATAATTCGTCTTGGAAAGCAAATAGATAAGCGGCAAAGTCCGGGCGCTGGTAAACTATCGGTCCTTCTAAAGGGTATGGGCAGTGATGGAAATCCTCCAGTGCTTGAAGAAATACGGTCAGCGGCTCGATTTGGAGATCGCCAAAGAGATGAATATGCCGCTTGCGACCGTCCGCCAGGGGCTTGCCGGCCTGGCAGCCACCGGGGCGATCATCACCTGCAGCTTGACCCGCTTCGAAAAGGGCAAAAGAATCGACGCCTGGCAGTGCCGGGTATCCGGTTATGTCCCGCCGCTGGCGCCGGGTCGCAAGGCCAAGCCGACGACGTAGGCCGACGGTCCTGGATCGTCACGTGCGCCGCGAAAAGCGGCGCACGTCGTTTCAAGACATCGATTCAGTGGGGCAGGCCCGAGGGACGCGACCGTCGCTAATCGCCGTCCACTCTGCGCCACACGCTCGCCAGCCACAGCTGCTGTTCGCGCGGCAGGCCAGCGGGTCGATAGTAATGCTCGAGCTCCACGAATCCTGCCTCGCTCGAGTAGCGCTGCCAGGTTTCGAGACTGTGGAATACGCCGAAGCGATCACCCTGCCATCCTTCCTCGTCGTTACCGCGCGGGTTGGAGCTGAACAACACGCCCTCCGGCTTGAGCGCTGCACGGAGATCCCGCATGACCCGCGGCAGCTCCTGGGTAGGAACATGGAAGAGCGATGCGTTCGCGAAGATCCCGTCGAACATAGCCTCGGGCAATTCGAGCTTCAGAAAATCCTGCTGCCACACTTCGCAACCGGTGGCCGCACGCGCCATGGCCACGAACTCCGGCGCGCCGTCCAATCCGATCGCGCGGTGACCGAGTCGCGTGAACGCGGCCAGATCGCGCCCCGGGCCGCAGCCGAAGTCCAGGATCGTGAACGGTGACGGTCCGAGGATGTGCTTCAGGAGCGCGTCGATGTTCTGGCTGACGTCGTGGTCGCGCGTGCCTTCCCGGAACTGCTCCGCCCGCCGGCGGTAGTGTTCGAGCGTACGCTCGGCGAGTTGCTCCAGTTGCTTGGGCCTGAGAGGCATAGTCGTGTATAATGCAACTCGCGGTCCTTGTTCCAGTCCCCTTGCCGCAGTCGATTCAGCTTCGCTGAGTTTCGCCGCAGTTGCGATTCGACCCTCGTAGTTTCTCCCGTTTGGCTATGACTGGCCGTCCCCTGGGGGGCGTATGGCTGGACATCCACACGAAAGGCTGTTCATGCCGTTTACCAAACTCGGGCTGTCCGGCGCGCTGCTGCGTGCGGTCGCCGATCAAGGCTACACTGTTCCTACTCCCATTCAGGCTCGGGCGATCCCCGCCGTGCTCGCCGGCGGCGATTTGCTGGCCGGCGCGCAGACGGGGACCGGCAAGACCGCCGGATTCGTCCTGCCCATCCTCCAACAGTTGTCGACCCGGCCGTCGCCGCATGCGAATGGAGCGCGCAAGCCGTTGCGTGTGCTGATCGTCACGCCCACGCGAGAGCTTTGCGCACAGGTCGAAGCGTCGGTCCGGACATACGGCAAGCATCTCAAGGTGACGTCGACAGCCGTCTTCGGCGGTGTTGGACTTGGGCCGCAGGCTTCGCAACTCAGACGCGGCGTCGACATCTTGGTCGCCACGCCGGGTCGACTGCTCGATCATCAGCGCCAGCGCAACGTGGACCTGTCGCGGGTCGAAATTCTCGTCCTCGACGAGGCCGACCGCATGCTCGACATGGGCTTCCTTCCGGACATCAAGCGCATCCTCGCGATGTTGCCCAGGGGTCGCCAGAACCTGCTCTTCTCCGCGACATTCTCCGACGAGATCAAGGCGCTTGCCGATAAGTTGCTGGACCAGCCGCAAACGATCGAAGTCGCGCCGCGTAATTCCACCGTCGATGCAATCGCGCAGCGCGTCCATCCGGTGAGTCGCGATCAGAAGAGCCGACTGCTGGCCTGGCTCATCGGTCATCACGACTGGCGTCAGGTCCTCGTCTTCACGCGGACCAAGCACGGCGCCGACAAGGTCGTGCGCTCGCTTCAGGCCGACGGCATCGGCGCGGTCGCGCTGCATGGCAACAAGAGCCAGGGTCAACGGACGAAGGCGCTCGCGGAGTTCAAGCGCGGTAGTGTCGAAGTGCTGGTCGCCACCGACATCGCGGCGCGCGGCATCGACATCGACCAACTGCCGCACGTCGTCAACTACGACCTGCCCAATGTCCCTCACGACTACGTGCACCGCATCGGCCGCACCGGACGCGCGGGCGCGGACGGCGAGGCGATCTCATTGATGTGCGTCGACGAGCATGCCTTTCTTCGCGATATCGAGCGGCTGATCAAGCGCGAGATTCGACGCGAAGTCATTCCCGGCTTCGAGCCCGACCCGAACGAAGTCCCACAGAAGATCTTCGCGCAACGCGGTCGCGGCCAGGGGCAACGTCAGCACCAGGGTGCCGGTCGCGGCAACGCCGGCGGGCACGCGCAGAATGGCCGAGGCAGAAATGGCTCGGACAAGCGGCCGTCTCCCAAACACGGTCAGAAGCGCGGAAACGGTCACGCGGGTTGGGTGGCAGGGCGTTAAGGAACCTAACCCGGCGACCTAACGCCGCTTCGCCTCGCGCGTATACTTTCCCGGTCGCCACCGAATCGAGCGCGGCCAGCTCGCGCCGCTCTTCGACGACGGCTTTGGCTGTCGGCGACGATTCCGGAGGAGCCATGCACAAGACCAGGGCCACGGGGACGGAGAAGCGAACAGGCGAAACGCAGGCGACGACCGAGGCGCTGTACGATGCCGAGTCGCGTGAGCTGGCACCCCTTCGCGACGATCCCGCATCACCCTATTTCACCGGTGACCCGCGCTTGCGCATCGATCGCAGGCATTTTCTGCTCGGGTCGGTCGCCGCCGGCGCTGCGAGCGCGATCTCGCGTTCCGCCCGTGCCGTGCCGTTGGGTGCGGTGGAGCACGAAGTCCCTCCCGACGCGAGCAGGACCCAGGGCTATCCGCTGGACGATGAGAGCTACGGATCGCGCTCACAATTCGAAACCGAAGTCCGAACGCGATTCAAGACGGCGACGCCGCAATCGTCGTGGACGTTCACCCCGTTGCAGAAGAGCACCGGCATCATCACGCCTTCGGGCCTGCACTTCGAGCGCAGCCATGGGGGCACCGCGGTCATCGATCCAAGCAAGCACTTTCTGTACGTGCATGGATTGGTGCGCGAGCCGAAAAAATTCTCGATCCCGGATATCCGCCGCTTTCCATCGATCTCCCGGATCATGTTCATCGAGTGCTCGGGCAACGGCCTCACCGAATGGTCGAAGCCGACGCTGCGCACCGTTCAGGGGACGCACGGCCTCACGTCCACGTCCGAGTCGACCGGCGTGCCGCTCTCGATCGTCCTCAACGAATGCGGCGTGCGCTCCAACGCCAGGTGGTT
>VBCL01000098.1:9410-9991 GCA_005888865.1 Betaproteobacteria bacterium
TTTTCTCGCCTACGGCCAGAACGGCGAAGCGCTGCGGCCCGAACAGGGTTATCCGCTTCGGCTGATGATCCCAGGGTTCGAGGGCAACATGCACATCAAGTGGCTGCGGCGACTGGAGGTGTCCGACGCGCCGTTCATGACGCGCGAGGAAACCTCGAAGTACACCGATCTCCTGCCGAGCGGAAAGGCGGTGCAGTTCTCCTTCGAGATGGAGGCGAAATCGGTCATCACGTTCCCGTCCGGAGAGATGATGCTCGACGGGCCCGGCTTCTACGAGATCACGGGCCTCGCCTGGTCGAGCCGCGGCACGATCAAACGCGTCGACGTGTCCACCGATGGCGGCAAGACCTGGCACCAGGCCTCCCTGCAGAGCCCCGTGCTGCCAATCTGTCACACGCGTTTCCGCTTTCCGTGGAAGTGGGACGGCAAGCTCGCACTCCTGCAGAGCCGCTGCACCGACGATACCGGATACGTGCAACCCACGCTGGGACAGCTCATCGCCGTCCGCGGGCTCAACGGCCCGCTCGGATCAATTTATCATCTCAACGCGATCCAAACGTGGCAGGTCGCGAGCGATGGAA
>VBCL01000098.1:10031-13901 GCA_005888865.1 Betaproteobacteria bacterium
CGCTGCTCTGCACCGCGAGCGGCGCTGATGGACAGAGATCCACATACGGCATCGGGACGAGTCCAGCGCCGGGCGAGCTCGATCATTTCTTCGCGGTGCTCCCAGACGGTCGCGGGCTGCCGCCGGGGTCGGGGTCGGTCGAGCAGGGGAAGGTGATCTATCAGCAACAGTGTGTCGCGTGTCATGGCGCGAACCTTCAGGGCGGGCTCGCCGATCGCCTCATCGGGGGCCGCGGCACCCTCGCCAACGATGATCCGGCCAAGCCGCCCATGAAGACCATCGAGAGCTACTGGCCTTACGCAACGACAATTTTCGACTACGTGAAGCGGGCGATGCCGCTTGCATCGCCAGGAAGCCTCTCCGACGACCAAGTTTACGCGGTCACGGCGTACATCCTGTCGCAGGCGAAGATCGTTCCGGCCGATATCGTGCTCAACGCTTCGACGCTTGCCGCGGTGAGGATGCCCAACCGCGACGGCTTCATCCCGGACCCGCGCCCAGACAAGCTTCCTGCGATCGACAAGTCGCCGCATAAGAGCCTTGCGATCGCGCCGCCACCGGCCAAGTGAGCTCGGATCGGAAAGTCGAGTCTGACGCTACTTCTTCAGACCTCGCTGGTCATCCTGCTCGCCTGGGCAGGGTGCTCGGAGGCGATCGAGCGCCCCGGTGACGCCCACAATGCGCAAGAGCTCCGCCAGCGCACCGTCTCCGCAACCGCGATTCAGAAGAATCTCCTGGCCATGGCCGAAGCCGCACCTCGCGGCGAGCAGTTCGAGCTCTACCGAACTTACGACGAATCGATGGGCACCTGGCTTCAGGTTGGATTCCTGCGAACCTTGCTGGACGCTTCCGTCGCCACTCCATCGTCTTCCGAGGAGCTGAGGTTCCGAAGGAATCTCCGGGATCAGGCCAGGTACACGCTATGGGAGGTCGATCAGAACATTGCCCATCTCGATTCCCGCATCGCGGAGGAACGGCGTTCGCACCCTCTGCAGTTGGTCAGGGCACTGCGTGCTTCGCTGGTGAACGTTCGAATGACCATCATCCGTTTGGCGGCCGAACCATAGCCACCACCCTACTCGCCCACCTCGTCGATACGTCGGAGCACGTCGGCGAGCATGCCGCACGGCGCACCAAGATTGCCCGCATGGCGGAATTCCTGCGCGAACTGACTCCGGAGGAGATCGACATCGGCGTGTCGTATCTCGCGGGTGCAACGCGCCAGGGTCGCAGCGGCATCGGTTGGGCCGCCATACGCGACGCGCAGCCTGCGTCGAACGCCCGGAATCCCGAGCTGACGCTGATCGACGTCGACGCGGCACTCGGTCAGATTGCCGGAGCCGCCGGTCGTGGATCGATTGCCGAGCGTACCCGACTCCTGTCCGAGCTCTTCGCACGGGCGACGGCGCGCGAACAGGCATTTCTCGCGCGACTGCTGCTGGGCGAGCTGCGCCAGGGTGCGCTCGAAGGCATCATGATCGAAGCGGTAGGCAGCGCTGCCGGCGTGCCGGCGGAAACGGTGCGCCGCGCAGCGATGGTCGCGGGTGGCATTGCCTCGGTGGCAGCGACTGCGCTCACCCAAGGTGCGGAGGGGCTGAGCCGCTACGCGATTGCGCTGTTTCGGCCGCTCGCGCCGATGCTCGCGCAGTCCGCGGACGACGTCGCCGACGCTATGGCGCGCATTGCCGTGGCCGCACTCGAGTGGAAGGTCGACGGCGCGCGCGTGCAAGTGCACAAGGACGGCGAGGACGTCCGCATCTACACGCGCACCGGCAACGACGTGACCGCCGCCGACGTGACCGCTGCCGCCCCCGAGACCGTGTCCGCGGTGCGGGAGGCGAACGCCAAGGCGCTGATCCTCGACGGCGAGGCGATCGCGCTTAAAACTGACGGCGCGCCCTACCCGTTCCAGGACACGATGCGCCGGTTCGGCCGGCAGCTCGACATCGACGCGATGCGCGTAACCCTGCCGCTGTCGGTATTTTTCTTCGACTGCCTGCGCCACGACGATCAGGATCTCGTGCCGCGGCCGGCCACCGAACGCTTCGCAGCATTGACCGCCGCCTTGCCTCGCGAACTATTGATTCCGCGATTGGTCGCCAGCGAGGCCTCTGCGGCCCAGGCCTTCTACGACGACGCGGTCGAGCGCGGGCACGAAGGCGTGATGGTGAAGGCGCTCGACGCGGCGTATGAGCCGGGCGCGCGCAGCGCGTCATGGCTCAAGGTCAAGCGCGTTCATACGCTGGACCTGGTTGTTCTCGCCGCGGAATGGGGACACGGCCGGCGTCGAGGTCGATTGTCCAACCTGCATCTCGGCGCGCGCGACCCGGTGAGCGGCGAATTCATCATGCTCGGCAAGACCTTCAAGGGCATGACCGACGAGATGCTTGCCTGGCAAACCGAGGAGCTTCTGAAGCGAGAAGTCGAGCGTGACGATTGGACCGTCCGCGTCCGCCCGGAGCTCGTCGTCGAAATCACGTTCAACGATCTCCAGGCGAGCCCGCGCTATCCCGGAGGGCTCGCGCTTCGCTTCGCACGCGTCAAAGGCTATCGCCCGGACAAGAAAGCGCAGGACGCCGATACGATCGATACGGTGCGTGCTATTTACGGCGCACAAGAACGTCGAGTCTGACTCTGCTTCCTTGACCTACTTGAACGCTTTGGCGTAGAGGTCCACGTCGATGTATTTCATCGGATCGCCGAGGTCCCGCTTCGGCTGGCCGTACTTGGCGCGAAGCGCGAGCACCACTTTGAAACCATCCATGTCGATCCTGAGGTCGCGATACAGACCGCTCTTCCTGTCGACGAACATGTCGTAGGTTTTCTTGGCGAGGGCAGCGGTCATGTCGCGGTCGTTGGCGAGCAGCATCGCTTCGCAGATTTCGCGGTTCCGCGAATCGTAGATCCAGTCGGTCGCGTCGCGCATCGCGCGCATGAAACCGATCGCTGCTGCTTCGTTATCCTTCAGCCACCCGCGCATGGCGAACGCGGCGCGGCCCTGGTACGCGCCGAGCAGGTCGGTGGCATTGCCCAGGCGAGTGAAACCCTTCGCCTCGGCTTGCAGGTCGAAGGGTGAGGCAAGCAATGTCGCCGCGAACTTGCGCTCCAGCAGCGCGGCATAACGCAGCGGCGTGCCGCCGGCGCCCACGTATTTCACGTCGGAATCCTTGAGGCCCGCTTTCTCCACCATCTCGCGCAGCACGAAGGCGAAACCGGTGGTCAGTGCGTCGACCCCAAGATCTTTGCCGCGCAGCTCGCCGACGCTCTTCACTTCGGGGATCGCCACAAGATTGAGGAAGCCGTTCTCGAGACCCATGAACGCCACCAGGTCGGGCTGCACTTTGACAGGCGCCTCGCCCTGCCCTTCCTGGTAGGCAACGAGATTGTCGATCGAGGACGTCGCGATGTCGAAGCGGCCTTCGATGAGCCCGGTCATCAAGTAGATCGAATTGGGCGTATAGCGCAAGTTGATCTCGACGCCGTGCTTGGCGAAGAATCCCTGGCGCTGCGCGGCGAAGATCGGAAGGTTGACGCCGCCCCCGAAGGTGATGACATTGATCGGGCGCAACGCCGGCGCAGGTTGCGCGTGGACCGTCGCGCCGACACCGAGTGCGCAAAGAGCAGCGACAAAGATGAAGCGCAACATGGTTTTCCTCCAGACCGACAGGTGAGGTTCTTCTTCGGCCCGGCTAGTTTACCAATGAAGCGAGGATGCGGCGATCGGCCAGGGACGTGGTGGCCGGAAAAAACAATGCGACCTCTCAGGGCCGCTTCGCGCGCCGGGCGTCGTCGATTTGTCAGCGAGGCGTGCGGTATTCGCTCACGCTGATCGTGCAGCCCGCGTCATGGCCACGGGTTTATTCGCGCAGC
>VBCL01000458.1 GCA_005888865.1 Betaproteobacteria bacterium
CGTCTCCACAGGAGCTGGCGGCGATGCTCAAGCGCGATACCGAGAAGTGGGGTGCGCTGGTCAAGGCGAAGAAAATCACGCCGGATAGTTGAGCGCGGCGCCTTTCGCGACCGGTGCATGCAGCGCTCTCGATGAGTGAAGAGATCCGTGTTCCGCTGGTCCAGCCCGGCTCGCGGCCGGAGCTCGCAGCGCTCGAGCGCTCGATCATGGCGGCGCGAGGTCGGATCTCGCCGCTCTACCAGGCGCTGCTCAACAGTCCCCCGATCGCGGGCGGCTGGGAGAAGCTGCTGACCGCGGTGCGCAATCAGACGGCTGTTCCGCCAAGTCTGCGCGAGCTGGTCATTCTGCGCGTAGCGGTGTTGAATCGCGCATCCTTCGAATTCGACGCTCACGTTCCACGCGCGCTCGAGGTCGGCCTGCCGCAGTCGAAGATCGAGGCGGTGCGAAACTGGCAACCGGGCCGCGGGCACGACAAAGCGTTCGACGCGTTCGACGATGACGAGCGGCTCGTGCTCGAGCTCGCCGACGCGATGACGCGCGACATCGAGGTTCCCGATGCTCTGATCGACCGCGTGCGGGCGCGCTTCGATGCGCGCGGCATCGTCGAGGTCGTCGCCACGGTCGCGGCGTACAACATGGTTTCGCGCTTTCTGGTCGCGATCAATCTCGTGCATCGACCTTGACCCCGGCGAGCACGCTTCTGGTCAAGTTCATCTGGCCGGATCGCGATCCGGTCGCCGCGTTGCGCGCGGCACTCGGCGAGGATCGCGAGCTGCGCGTGTTCCGCGCGGTCGATACGGAGGAAGGCTGCGTGTACGCCGTGCCCATTGAAGAGCAGGAAGCGTGGCGACTCGGACCAACGGTAGGCGCTGCGCTTCCGAGCGCAACGGTGTCGCGGTTGTCGCTGCTCATGGATTTGCCGGGCGCGTCGGCGGGGGCGGACGCGCCTTATCACTACGTGGTCGAAACGGACGTCCTGCCCGAGCGCGAAGCCGACTTCAACGCCTGGTACGAGCGCGAGCATCTGCCCGGGCTGGCATCGGTACCGGGTACGGTGCGCGCAATGCGATTCTGCAACGTCGGCGGTCATCCGCGCTATCACGCGTGCTACGACCTCGTTCGTCGCGAAACGCTGGGCAGTCCGCCATGGCTCGCCGTGCGCGGGACGCCGTGGAGCGATCGCGTTCGGCCGGCATTCTTCAACACCAGGCGCACGATGTTTCGACGAGTGTAACGGGTGCTTATTGCGCAACAGCTCGGCTTCACCACCCCCGCAACCGAAAGTTCAAGGGCTTGCTCGCCTGCTCAACGAGCTTTCAGCGTCTGATGCAGCGCCTCAATACTTGCCGAGGGCTGCACCCCCAGCACGACGGACAACATCTGCCGGCACCGGCGATACACTTCAAGCGCTCCGGCGAGCTGCCCGCGTTTCTGATAAGTAACGATCAGGCGGCGATAAAGCTCTTCCGCCAGATTGTCGAGCTCGAGCCCGCGCTGATAGAGCTTTGCGGCTTCTTCCCAGCGGCCACCCGCTTCGTACTGGTCGCCAATCAGGTAAAGCGCGCGCAGAAACTTGCTGCGCAGCTTGTCGCGCATCGCAGCGGCCCAGAACACATCATCACTTTCGCCGGCGAGGAAATGCCCGCGGTACAACCGCAGTACCCCCTCGGCCATGTCGTCCGTCAAGCTGCGTCGCGCTTCCCCGGTATTGCCGAAAGCCTGTTCGACTTTGCCGAGCTGACGCTCGAGCGCCCATGCGTCGACCGAGACGAGTTGTGGGTTGAGCGTGAGCCTGCCGTCGACGTGCAAAATCGCATCGTCGCATCGCAACAACTTACGCAGGCGGTGTAGCGTACTTTCGAAAGCGTGGCCCGCGTCGCCGTCTAAATCGGGCCACAAGGCACCCACCACGGAGTCCGACGCGACTTCCCGCTCGCCCATGGCAACCAGGAATTTCAGCAGGTCGAGCGGTCTTCGCTGGGCCTTGCCATGCGAGCGCAAGGGAACGTCGTCGATGACAATCGCGAATCGGCCTAGCGTAGAGATCTTCATCGGCCAGGGCCAATCCTCGACATCGGCTGACTCGGGAGTGACACCGAACTTCTTGATCAGGCTGCGCACATAGTCGGGTTCGATTGCGGCGCGCAGGGCCTCGGCGAGCATCCGCCGGAATCCCACGATCATCCACCGGAAGAAGTGGTCCGAGTCAGCGCTTCGACTCGTCGCGAGCGCTCGACCGATGAGGTGGTGCGCCTCAGACAACTTGCCTTCGAGCAAATAGGAGTACGCGTCGACCATCAGCAGCAGCGCATC
>VBCL01000440.1 GCA_005888865.1 Betaproteobacteria bacterium
AGACGCGATGATGCGACCCGGTGCCGTTTGTTTCGCGCGTACGCGGTCATCGAGGTCACCGATCCGGCGCGCAGCGATCGTGCTGCTGGGTACGGTCGTGGGCGTCCTCGCGCTCGCTCCCGCAGCGGCGCAGGCACCGTATCCGAACCGGTCGATCCGCATGATCGTGCCGTACACGCCCGGCACGGGCATCGACATCCTGGCGCGCGTCCTCGGCCAGAAGCTCTCCGAGAAATTCAACGTGCCCGTGGTCGTCGACAATCGCCCCGGGGCGAGCGGCAACATCGGCACCGAGGCCGCGACCAAGGCGCCGGCCGACGGCTACACGCTGCTGATGACCGCGAGCACCCACGTCACCAACGCCGCACTGCAGCCGAACGTTCCATACGACCCGAACAACGGATTCACGCCGATCGGGCCGACCGCGATTGGCAGCCTCGCGCTGGTCGTCCATCCGTCGCTGCCTGCGCGCTCGGTCAAGGAGCTTGTCGCGCTGGCCAAGGCGCAACCCGGAAAGCTCAACTATGCGTCACCGGGCAGCGGCACCCCGCACCATCTCGCGATGGAGCTGTTCAAGCAGCACTTCGGGGTCGACATGGTCCACGTTCCGTACAAGGGCACCGCGGGTGCGGTGACCGATCTTCTGGGCGGGCAGGTGCAGCTCATGTTCCTTCCCGTTCACGTCGCCCTGCCGCAGGTGCAAGTCGGAAAGCTGCGCATGCTTACCGCCGGTGGCGCGCGGCGCTCGCCGGTGACCCCCGAGGTCCCGTCGCTCGCCGACGAGGGCATCACCGATATCGACGTCGACATCTGGTATGCGCTGCTCGGTCCCCCGGGGCTGGCGAAAGACGAAGTAGCGCTACTCAACGGCGAGGTGAACGCGCTGCTCCGCGATGCCGAGGTCCGCGACACGCTGATGAAGCAGGGCCTCAATCCGACGCCGGGTACGCCGGAGGAGCTCTCGCGCACGATAAACACCGATCTCGAGCGCTGGACCCGGCTCATCCGCGCGGCGAAGATCAAGGCCGACTGACTGTGGAGCGTAACCGATGAAGCTCGACATCTTCAATCACATCTTTCCCAAGCGCTACTACGAACGGATGCTCGAGGTCGCGCCCAACGGCAGGGATATGCACAAACGCGTACGCGCGATTCCATCCATCGTGGATCTCGACGCGCGCTTTCGCATCATGGATATGTTCGGCGACTATGCGCAAGTGATCTGCCTGGGAGCGCCGCCGATCGAGGTGTTCGGGCCGCCGCCTGTGTCCACCGATCTGGCGCGGCTCGCCAACGACGGCATGGCCGAGCTCGTCGCGCGGCATCCGGACCGCTTCCCGGCGTTCATCGCGTCGCTGCCAATGAACGATCCGGACGGCCTGCTCAAGGAGACGGAGCGCGCGATCGGCGAGCTGGGCGCGGTGGGGGTGCAGGTGTTCACCAACGTGCTCGGCGCACCGTTGACGGCGCCGGAAACGCTGCCGCTCTTCGAGCTGATGGCGAAGCTCGATCTGCCGATCTGGCTCCATCCCGCCCGAGGCGCGGATTTTCCCGACTACCAGAAGGAGAAGAAGAGCCACTACGAGATCTGGTGGACCTTCGGCTGGCCGTACGAGACTTCGGTCGCGATGGCGCATATCGT
>VBCL01000459.1 GCA_005888865.1 Betaproteobacteria bacterium
TCCTTCGATCCCCACGCCGTGGTGCACGAAGAACAGGCCTTCGGGATCGTACTTCTTCTTGATCTCCCGCAGCCTCGAGTAATTCTCGCCCCAGAACGCGGCTTGCCAGCTTGGATTGAAATAGTTCGCCTCCGCGACGTACGAGGCAGGCTCGTCGACGATTTTGCGGAGCTGGGCGGTCGCCTCATCGACCGCCCGGGCACGGTTGCGCGCATAACCGCTGTAGAAGGGCAGCGCCTGCAACGGCAGGCCGCCATTGGCAATGATTGCAAGCGCGAACGCGTCCAGGACCGCGGGGTTCATCGCAGTATCGCGCGCGGCGGCGATCGCTTCCGCGGGCGCGCCCGCAAGGCCCTTGTGCAAATGGAGCTGGACTTCCCAGTGCCGGCTGGCGGCGAACAACGCATCGGTCAGTCGCATCAGCGCGGCCTCTTGCAACAACGGAGCGGGTAGCCAGAGGGATTCGTAGCCGTGGAGGAAACCGCTCGCCTCTTCGGTGTTGACCGCCCACGCGGCGTGAAAGGCCGGCGCGTCGGGGCGCGGATCGGCGATCATGAAGTTGGTCCCCGCCCTCCTCCGGGTCTCGGCGTCCCACCAGAACCGCGCAGGTTCGCTGTGTGCTGCGAGGTCGTACGTGACGTAGTCCACTGAACGCTTCACCCAGTCGAAGAACGGCTGCCACGTATCCGTGATCTGCCGCTCGTCCAGTCCCTGACACACCATCGTGATCTCGATGGTGTTAGCGGGCGTGACCTTGACCATCTCGCCCCAGTGCGGGTTCAACAGACTGTCTCGATAAAAGGCGAAGAATCGAGCGAGCAGTCGCTTGAAGCCCGCGTCCGAGGGTGCCTTTATCTTACCGTACGCGTAACCGAACCGTTCCGGCAGATCGTGGGTGCGCAAGGTGAGTCTGGTGACGATCCCCCAGCTGCCGCCGCCGCCACCCTTGAGCGCCCAGAACAGATCCGGCTCGCGACATGCATTGACGGTCCTAGCGACGCCGTCGGCGGTGACGATTTCGGCTTCCAACAGACTCGCGGCCGCCGTGCCAAATCGTTTCGACATCGAGCCGAAGCCCCCGCTCTGGACCAGCCCCGCGACCCCGACCGTGGTGCAGCCGCCACCTTGGACATAGCGGCCCGCGTTCGTTGTTACGGCGTGATAGGCGTCGATCCACATCGCGCCCGCCTCGATCGTCACGGCGGGCACCGGCGGCTGCTGCGCTTCGCAGCCCTGCGGAACGAAGGCGTCGTGCAACGTCACCGCGTTCATCGCGCGCGTCCAGACAAGGAGCGAGTCGGGGGCGTTCGACGTGCCCTGATAGCTGTGGCCGCCTCCCTTCACGACGAGACGCAGATTATTCTGGCGCGCGAAGTTCACGGCCGCGACCACGTGGGCGGTGCTCCGCGCTCGCACGGCAAACGCGCTCGGCTCGGGCGTCCACGCATCCAGCCAGCCCGACACCTGCGTGCCCGCGGGCTGGTCACCCAGATAGAACGGATTGCGCGCGTTCTGGAGCACGTCGAGACATGTTCGTCCGGGCAGCCACGTCGAACACGGGGCGAGTAGCGGTGCCACCTTGATCAGATTGCCATCGACGGCGTGATTCAATTCGTCCCAGCTCGCCGCGCCCGGCCATGAGGGATCCGACGGACGCACGCGACGGAACGTAACACCCGGGCGTGCGAGTTGCGCAAACGATGCCCAAGGGATGAGGATGATCAGCGGCGTCGCGGCGGCGGCCTTGAGGAAGCGTCTTCTTTGCATCCCGATCGGAAAACAGACCGGACCGACCTTCGCGCGCCCGCTACGGATGTGCGTATGCGAGGAGGGCGGTCGGTGGGCTATGGGGCGTTATCCACGATCACCGCGCCCCAAGGCAAACCCGTCCCGAACGGGCGGGACTCGATGAAATGACCGAAATCCCCGCCGAAGTAAGGAAACGTCCCCGACTGCGTCAATACGAAATCGCGCACCGTTCCCGACGTCGTCGGCGGGTAGAACGGGCTCATGGGATCCGGCGTTGGCGCATCTCCGCCGACGAGGGGCTCGTCGGCGAACGACCCACCGAAGAAGAACCCGTGAAACCGCACCGTCGTCCCCGAGGACACCAGAATGCACTCCGGCGCATAATCGTACGCGACACCGTCGGAGCTGAACGCAACCGTGACGAGCGGCTCCCCGCGGTGGTCTTCGGCCGCGAGGCGATTACATCCGTTTCTCGTGCCCGGAGCCGAACAGTACTCGACGCCATGCTCGACGCACCGACTGAAGCCGAAGTTCTCACACGTCCCTTGCGCGAGAAATGCGAACGGGTTCGTCGACTGACCTGCCGAACCATTCGCACTCTCACACGCCGACACGACACCGCTACAGGACGTGGTACACACGGCGGCCGCGTCGCACTGCGTGGTGCCGTCCATCCGGCACTGGCGGAGAACTCTCGCGCGACAGTGACGGGAGCTATCGAAGGCCCCGGCGCAGCCGTGTGCGATGAGCGCCCGACACGCGCGGCGACATGCGCTCCGCGAAGTCGCCATGGCCGGTGTGACGGCGTACGCGAACGCGCTCGCCAGGACGATCATTGTCATTCGACTCGTTCGTGCCATCATCTGTATCCTCCAGAATATAGTGGTTCGCGATGACAGACGATCGCGAACGTGCTGGAACGCGAGCCGACATCCGCCTCTCGTACTCTTTCCGCTCGGTCGCGACGCCGGTCGGCGTCGTGATAGACGCCCTGTAGGCTATCCGAGCCATCGTTGCTGTAAAGAAAAACAGAGGCGGGCGACGGCATCCCGGGCCA
>VBCL01000429.1:0-171 GCA_005888865.1 Betaproteobacteria bacterium
GACACTTGTGGTGGCAGCGACGACGAATGCCCGGTGCAGCGCCCGTGAGCCGCGCGGACCGTGACGGGTGGCGCGGCGAGGGAGTCGTGGGTTGACTCCCGATGCCGCGCCGGGACCCGTAGGTGCGCGGCTTGCGGCGTTCGGGCGCGAAGCGGGCATTCGCCGTTGCTT
>VBCL01000429.1:179-2528 GCA_005888865.1 Betaproteobacteria bacterium
GTTCGTCGCTGCCGCGCCACTCTCATTGCTACGATTTCCGCGCCGCCTCCACCATATCGCGGAATTTCTTCACGTTGCCTTCGCCCGCGTACGCGGCGATGCGCTTGTACGCCGGCTCCATCCTGGCACGGAACGGCGCGAGGTCGGGCCGCGTGATCTGCATGCCGGCCGCCGCGAGCTTGTTGATCTGGTCGGTTTCGCCGTCTGCGATGAGCTTGCGCATGAGATCGCCTGCCGAAGCGCTTTCGTCACGGAAGATCTTCTGCTGGTCCGGCGTCAGCTTCTTCCAGGTGTTCACCCCGACGGTGTGGATCATGTTGTTGTAGACGTGCCGGGTGAGCGCCAGATATTTCTGCACCTCGTAGAACTTGCTGAAGTAGATCACGGGTATCGGATTTTCCTCGCCGTCGACCACCTTCTGCGAGAGAGCGAGGTAGAGCTCGGGAAAAGCGATCGCCTGTACGGTCGCGCCGAGCGCTTCCATCGAGGCCTGGATCTGCAGCTCGGGTGGCGTGCGGATCTTCAGTCCCTTGACGTCATCGGGCACGTTGATCGGGCGCACGCTGTTGGTGACGTTGCGGAAGCCGTATTCCCAGTTCCGCAGAAGAATGAACCCCTGTTTCTCGGCGAGCGGCGCGAGCCAGTCCATTCCCGGTCCATCGAGGACCCGGTAGACGTGAGCCGGGCTGTCGAAGACGAACGGCAGCATCACCGCGGCAAACGCGGTGTCGAACTTGTCGAGCTGGCCCTGCGTCGGCAGCCCCATGTCGATGGTGCCGAGCTTGATCTGCTGCGCCTGCTCGGGCGGTCCTCCGAGGACGTTGTTGGGGAAGATGTTGACCTTGATCGCGCCGTTGGTGCGTGCCTCGACGCGGCTCGCGAATTGCTTGGCGGCGACGTTCGCCGGATGGTCCTCCGGCGCGAAATGCGCCCAGCGCAGCGTCAGTGGTGCCTGTCCGCGCGCGACATAAGGGGCAGCCAGCGAGACGCCGGCGACGCCGGCGCTCGTCTGCAAGAACTTTCTGCGATCCATAAACCTCCTCCTTGGGTCTCTGCCCGACAGCTGCAGGCAGTGTTAACCGCGAAAACCGAAATAGTGCGGCAGGAACAAAGCGAACCACGGTACGAACGCGACGATGAGCAAGCCGATGAGCACGACCCCCAGGTAGGGCAGCATCGCGCGCGAGGCGGCCTCGATGTCGGCGCGCATGATCGCGCAGCACACATAGAAGCCGACCCCGGCTAGCGGCATGAAGCCGCCCACACCCATGGCGATGATCAGCACCAGAGCGTAGTGGAGCTCGCTCAAGCCCAGCTTGCCGGCGATCGGGATCAGCAAGGGGGCCAGCACATTGAGCGATGGCAACCCTTCGAGCAGCACGCCCACGACGATCAGGAGCGCGACCGAGCCGACCATGAAGATTGCGGTGCTGTTGCCGAGAGAATGCAGCACTTCGACCAGACGCTGGGGCAGGTACGCCACGGTCAGCGTCCAGGAAAAGCCCGATGCCGCGGCGAAGATGAAGAGTAGGACGCCGGTCAGCGCCGCGGTGTCCGTGACGGTGCGCATGAAGGTCTTCAGCGGTATTTCGCGATACACGACCATCGCCAATACGATGCCGTAGACCACCGCGAACGCCGCGACTTCGGTCGGCGTCGCGATCCCCAGCAGGATGCCGGCAAGCAACATCCCCGGCATCAGCAGCGGCAGAATCGCGCCCAACCCGGCGCGGATCACCGCGTGGAGTGGCGCGCGCGGCACGCGCGCCGCGTCGGCGCGACGGGCGCGCACGTAGATGAGCGCCATGAGGCTCAAGGCCATGACGGCTGCGGGGATGAGACCTCCGATGAACATGCCGGCCACCGAAACGCTGGTGATCGAGCCGACGATCAGCATCGCGATGCTGGGCGGGACGGTCTCGCCCATGACCGCGGACGCGGCCAGCACCGCGGCGCCCTCGGCGGCGCCGTGGCGCTCGCGCAACTCGTCGCGCATGACCGTGCCTACCGCGGCGACGTCGGCGGGCTTGGAGCCGGAAAGGCCGGACACGACGTACATGCTGAGCACCGCGACCTGGAGCAGCCCGCCGCGCATGTGACCGACGACGGTATGGATGAAGCGGACCAACCGCACGCTGATGCCCCCGCGCTCCATGATCAATCCCGCCAGGATGAAGAACGGCACCGCGAGCAGAATGAAATTGCCGGTGCCGTTGACCATGCTTTGCGGCAGGACGACGAGCGAGGCGGTGCCCGTGATCCACATGTAGGCAGCCGTCGACAGCAATAGTACGAATCCGACCGGTACGCCGGCGAGGATCGTGACCAGAAAGAACACGAGGACCGCCG
>VBCL01000430.1 GCA_005888865.1 Betaproteobacteria bacterium
GAGCCGATCAGCCAGCGGCGGAACAATGTCTTGCCACGGTGACCCAGCACGATATGATCGATACCGTGCGTCTCGGCGTAATGGACGATCTGCTCCGCCGGGTGTCCGATGACCACCGCGAAGCCGGTGTCGACTTTCGACTTGGCGGCACGCGCCTGGAGGGCGCCGAGCTGGCGCTCGTAGTCTTCCCGCGCGCTCTCGATCATGGCCTCGGTCTCGACGTCCTCCGGTAGTTCGGGCGGGCGAACCACCGCCAACACGTGCAGCCGTGCGCCGATCTTCGCGGCCAATGCGAGTCCGAAGTCGAACGCTCGAGACGCGGATTCCGAACCGTCGAACGCGACGAGGATATGGTTCACGCCTTTGTGCCTGTTGCTGGGGCGGCTGTCTTTGCACGTGCGGGCTTGGCTGCGGCAGCTTCTTCTCCGGGTGCTGCGCCCGCCGGACCGATAAGATGATGCGGCAGGAAGAAGGCGTTGGCAATCAGCGTCGGCACGACGGCGCTGCCGATGACGGCAGCGATCAGCAGCGAGTACTGGTCCTGAGTGACAATGCCATGGGAGAGCCCGAACAGCGCCGAGATGCTGCCGAAAGTGAGACCGGTCGACATCAGCAAGGTCGTATAGAGACCCTCTCGCATCGGCGACTTGAATGCGCGCGTGACCGGGAACACGCCGACGAACTTGGTGATCATCTTGGCGCTGAGCAGGATCAGAAAAGCGATCGGCGCAGCGATCAGCGCCGGGACCGACACGAACGAACCCGCCCGGATGAAATAAAACGGCGTCAGCAAACCGAAGGTCACGGTGCGCAATCGCCGAACGAGCGCGTGGTCCTTGCCCACCGTGCCCGCGAGCACCATGCCCATCACGTAAGCGGGCAGCACCGCCTCGCTGTCGGCCCACGCCGCGAGCGCACCGAGCCCGAACAGAGTCAGGAGCAGGAATTTCGCTTCCAGCTCCGAGGGCCGGTTGCCGAACCGGCGGAAGAACCGCGGCGTGATCCAGGGCAGCACCGCGAAGGCTGCGACGCTGACCGCAAGGAATATCAGCGTGCGATACGTGAACGGCGAGAACATCAGCCCCAGCGCGATGACGGTCGCCAGATCATTGATGAAGCACGCCGCGAGCACGGTCTTGCCGTAGCTTGTCTTGTTGAGACCGAATTCGAGCATCACCGCATAAACGACGGCGACCGAGGTGGTCGACAGCGCGATACCGGCAAGCCAGCTCGCGTCAACGCTCCAATGCAGTAGCCAGTAGGCCGCTGCAGCGCAGCCGAGAAAAGGCGCGAAGAACGCGACCAGCCCGACTGTCGTGGTCTCCTTCCATTGCGTGCGCAATACCGCCGGGTCTAGCTCCGCGCCGGCGAGAAACGTGAGCAGGATGGCGCCAGTGCTCGCCAGAAACTTGATCCACGACTGATCGGTCCCGAGCACTGCTCCACCGATGAATGCACCCAGTGCGAGCTGCGCGACCGTGCCGATCACGATCTCCGACATCGCCGTGGCGATGCGCAGCCAGATCGACAGCAGGGTCGCAGCGAGGGCGAGACCGAGCCAGAGTGCCGCGAGGGCGTAGATGTCGGTCATCGCCAGGCTAGCGGTCACCCTCGATCGCGCCGAATTCGGCGGGAACGCGCGCGTAGAAGATGCTGATCCGCTCGTTCCTGAGGAGCGTCAGCAGCCGTTCAGCTTCCTCGTCGGTCACGACAAACTCCACCTCGATCGTCATGTCGGCTGCCAGCTCGAAAAAATGCTCCTCGTGCAGGATGCCGTGGCGGCCGAATCCCGCGATCGCGCGAAACGCGGAGCCGCCGTGGATGCCCATTTTCTTGGCCCGCTCGAGCAGCCACTCGAACAGCGCGACGTGCTGATGCGTGCGATTCTCGTGAATGTAGAAGCGAAGCAGGGTGCCGCTCATGCCACCTCCTTGATCGTTGCTCGAGCTACGCGTCGTCGCGCGTCGGTGGCAGCCGCGATTCGCCTCGCGCGATCCCCGCTGCGCGGGGCCCCTCGCCACGGGCTCACGCGGCTACCTCCTCGATCGTTACGTGGGCCACGCGTGGTCGCGGACTCATGCGGTGGCCCCCCATGCATAGACCGCGCGCATCGCCGCGATACCTGCGATCGTCATCGCCAGCGATCCCAGGACGTGACCGCCGATCGTGATCGATCCCCAAAGCCATTCCCGCCGGAGCAGCAAGGTCACCACCTCGGCAGAGAACGTGGAGAAGGTCGTCAGCCCGCCCAGGAATCCAGTGACCACCAGCAGCCGCACTTCGGGTGGCAAGACGGCGTGACGCGTGAGCAGCTCCATTGCGAATCCGATCATCAGACCGCCGATCAGATTTGCGGCGAGCGTGCCGAGGGGCAGCGTGGGAAACAACGGATTCAGTGCCATTCCCAGTCCCCAGCGCAACC
>VBCL01000431.1 GCA_005888865.1 Betaproteobacteria bacterium
TCGCCGCGCTGGCGCACTACTGGCGCTTCTCAGTGACCAACGCCGGACTGGTTTTCCTGCTCGATTTCGTCGTTTCGATCGGCGCCTTCACCGTTCTTTTCGCAATACTCTACAAGTGGCTGCCTCACGTGCCGATTGCCTGGCGCGACGTCTGGGCCGGAGCGCTCACGACCGCGGTGCTCTTCAATTTCGGGCGGCTCGCGATCGGTCTCTATCTCGGCAACGGTGCGATCGCGTCGACCTACGCCGCGGCGGGGTCGTTCGTCGTATTGCTGCTCTGGCTGTACTACTCGGCGCAGATCTTTCTCTTCGGCGCGGAATTTACGTGGGTGCATGCTCGGCGCCGCGCCGCCGCCCGGGCCCGCTGATGCCGATCGCCGGGGCGCCCGGCGAGCTCGCTCGCATGGACGTCGCGGCCGTATGCTAGATTCGTGCGCGTTGCGAGCCGTCGCACGACCGAGTATGAGCGCCGCAGGGCCGCCCCAAGGCGCGAACTGCGCCCCCGCTTTTGGGGGCAGCGCAGCGGCCGAATGGGTTAATGAGGCCGCAAGCGTGGGGGTACACATGATCGCCATCGACATCGCCGCCGCCGATAAGGTCTTCCCCAACGGTGTGCGCGCGCTCGAGCCGGTGACGCTCGGCGTTCGGGAAGGCGAGTTCGCGACGATCGTCGGCCCGTCGGGGTGCGGCAAGAGCACGCTCCTGCGGATGGTCGCCGGACTGCTCCCGCCGTCGGGTGGCCGCGTGAGGCTTTGGCCCGGTGCCAGCGTTTCCGACCGGGAACCGGCGCGCCGCCTCGCCTTCGTCTTTCAGAGCGCAACGCTGATGGCCTGGGCCGACGTCGAGCGGAACGTGCGGCTCCCGCTCGATCTCGGGCATGCGCGCGTGACCGATGCGGCGCGTGCCTCCGAGCGCGTGGAGCGCGCCCTCGCTCTGGTCGGCCTCGAGGATTTCCGCCGGGCGTACCCGCGGGAGCTCTCCGGCGGGATGCAGATGCGCGCCTCGATCGCCCGCGCGCTGGTCACCGAGCCCTCGCTGCTCCTCATGGACGAGCCCTTCGGTGCGCTCGACGAGATCACGCGCGCCCGGCTCGACCGCGAGCTCTCCGAGCTTGGTGCCCGCGAGGCGCTGACGATTCTTTTCGTCACCTATAGCATCTACGAAGCGGTGTTCCTGTCGACGCGGGTGTTCGTGATGTCGCCGCGCCCCGGGCGAATCATCGACGAAGTGGTGATCGACGAACCGCATCCACGCACCGATGCGTTCCGGGTCTCTCCCGCATTCGCGCAACATTGCGCGCGGCTGTCTGCGATGCTCGCTTCGGCGATGGAGAACGAGACCGAAAGCGCGAGCTCGTGAGCGGTGACCGCCTGCCGTCGTTCGCTCTGCGCTACGGCGCGCCGTTCGCGGTCGGGATCGCGTTGCTCTGCGCCTGGCAGGCGGTCGTCACCGCATACGACGTGCCGTCATACCTCGTGCCTTCGCCGCTCGCCGTGCTCGACACCTTGCGGCGCGATGGGACGCTGCTCTGGCACTCGCTCATGTTCACGCTGGCGGTGACGCTGCTCGCGCTGCTGCTGGCGGTGGTCATCGGGCTCGCCTCCGCCTTCCTGTTCGTGCAGAGCCGCGTCATCGAGGCCAGCCTTTTTCCGTATGCGGTCCTGCTGCAGGTCACGCCGATCGTCGCCATTGCGCCGCTGATCATCATCTGGGTGAAAGACACCACCGTCGCCCTGGTGATCTGCGCCACCATCGTCGCGCTTTTCCCGATCGTCTCCAACACCACGCTGGGGTTGCGCAGCGTCGATCCCGGGCTCGCCGAGCTCTTTCGCATGTATCGGGCGGGACGCTGGCAAACGCTCATGCGGCTGCGCGTGCCGAGCGCGCTCCCGTACTTTTTTGCGGGGCTACGCGTCTCGACCGGCCTGGCGCTGATCGGCGCGGTCGTCGCCGAATTCGTCGCCGGGACCGGCGGTACGGCCTCGGGCCTCGCCTACCAGATTCTGCTTTCCGGACTGCAGCTCAACATCCCGAGGCTGTTTGCGGCTTTGTTTCTCATCGCCGCGACCGGTATAGTGCTCTCCTTGCTTGCCGCGCTGGCGACGAGGCTCGCGCTGCGTCGCTGGCATGAGAGCGAGCTTCGCGAGGAAGACTGAACGGAGCCGCTCGGACGATACCGACGCGACGCCGGAACCCGCAATGCCTCGCATGATCGAACTCACCGGAGCCTATCGAA
>VBCL01000467.1 GCA_005888865.1 Betaproteobacteria bacterium
TTTCGCCGTTTGGTCAACAATTATGCCAATGGTATCGATATGGTCATTTTTTGGGAACATCCCGCCACGTAAGTTGTCATTAAACAGAGTACTGAAGATAACTCGTGAAGCTCTTTGAACGTGTGCTTAATCCCCGCGAGATTCGGCGCCGTCTCGGCCTGAATCAAGAGCAGTTCTGGACCCAGATCGGGGTGACCCAGAGCGGGGGCTCGCGCTATGAGAGCGGGCGCGAGATGCCCAAGCCCGTGCGCGAATTGCTGCGGCTGGTGCACGTGGAGCAGGTGGACCTGTCGCAAGTACGGCGCGTCGACTTCGAGATCATCAACTATCTCAAGGAATCGCATCCCGATCTTTACCGCAATCTGCGCCGTGCCGCGCGCAGCAGGCACCGGCAGGGCAGCGGAGCCGAGCCCGGTAGCGCCCCGTTCGCCGAGCGCGAAGCCGAAACGGTCGACGATCGCGAGTAAGCGTCGTGCGGCGAAGTCCTCGCCGTGCGATTTTTTCCTGACCGAAGGTTCGAACGGCTAAAATTCGCCGCGCGATAACACGCGGGAAAGCCATGGCCGAACAACAAAAACGGGTGATCGGGTTCGACCACCTGCGGATGACCGACACCGACAAGGTCGGCGGCAAGAACGCCTCGCTGGGCGAGATGATCAGCCAGCTCGGAAGCCACGGGGTGCGCGTTCCCGGCGGCTTCGCGACCACTGCCTTCGCTTTTCGCGAATTTCTCGAACAGGACGGCCTCAAGGATCGGATCGATCAGGCCCTCACTACTCTCGACGTCGACAACGTCACCAGACTCGCGAAGACCGGTGCCGAGATCCGCGGCTGGATCACCTCGGCGCCGCTCCCCTCCGCGCTCGAGCGCGACATCAAGACCGCGTACGAGCGCCTCGCCGCCAAGTCCCCGAATGCCACGGTGGCGGTGCGCTCGTCCGCGACTGCGGAGGACATGCCGGATGCGTCCTTCGCTGGACAGCAGGAAACATTCCTCAATATCAATGGCTTGGATAATGTTCTTCATGCAATAAAGGAGGTATTTGCCTCCCTCTACAACGACCGCGCAATCGCCTATCGCGTCCACAAGGGCTACACGCATGCGGAGGTCGCGCTCTCCGCCGGCGTGCAGCACATGGTCCGCAGCGACACCGGCGCGTCCGGCGTGATGTTCACGCTCGATACCGAGTCGGGCTTCGATCAGGTCGTGTTCATCAACGCATCGTATGGGTTGGGCGAGACCATCGTGCAGGGGGCCGTCAACCCCGACGAGATCTATGTCTACAAACCCAACCTGACCGCGCGCCGGCCGGCGGTGTTGTCCAAGACCCTCGGCGCGAAGGCGACCAAGATGGTCTATGGCGACGGCGAGCGCGCGGGCGGATCGGTGAGAACGGTCGATGTCGCCGAAGAAGATCGGCGGCGATTCTCGATCACCGACGCGGAAGCCGAGGAGCTCGGCCGCTACGCCCTTGCCATCGAGAAGCACTACAAGCGGCCGATGGACATCGAGTGGGGTCGCGACGGGGAGGATGGCAAGCTCTACATCCTGCAGGCGCGGCCCGAGACGGTACAGTCTCAGGGAGGCGCCGGGGACCAGTTGCGGCGCTACAAGCTTGCCAAGCGATCGAAGGTGTTGGCCAGCGGCCGCGCGATCGGCCAGAAGATCGGGCAGGGCACGGTGCGCCTGATCAAGTCGGCCTCCGAGATGGATCGCGTCAAGAAGGGCGACGTGCTCGTCACGCAGATGACCGATCCGGATTGGGAACCGGTGATGAAACGCGCCTCGGCCATCGTGACCAACCGCGGCGGGCGGACCTGCCACGCGGCGATCATCGCCCGCGAGCTGGGCATTCCCGCGGTCGTCGGCTGCGGCGACGCGACTACGGTGCTGAAGGACGGCCAGGGCGTCACGGTCTCCTGCGCCGAAGGCGACACCGGCAACGTCTACGACGGGCTGCTCGAGATCGAGACGATCGACATCGCGCTCGACCGGATGCCATCGCCACCGACCAAGATCATGATGAACGTCGGCAACCCCGAGCTCGCATTCGGGTTCCGACGGCTACCCAACGAAGGCGTGGGCCTCGCTCGGCTCGAATTCATCATCGCCCGCAACGTCGGCGTGCATCCGAAGGCGGTGCTGGAGTTCGACGCCCAGTCGCCCGAGCTCAAGGCCGAGATCACCGCGCGCACGGCCGGCTATCCGTCGCCGGTCGAGTTCTATGTGTCGAAGATCGCCGAAGGCGTGGCGATGATCGGCGCGGCGTTCTGGCCGAAGAAAGTGATCGTGCGCCTG
>VBCL01000099.1 GCA_005888865.1 Betaproteobacteria bacterium
AGGTCAGGAAGCCGCGAGCCGCGGCGAACGCAGGCGCGTTGTGGCGCATTCGCCGTAAGCGGGTGGCTCGTGTGCGGCTACTCGTGTGTTGAGTGGCCGCCGCGAGCCGGGACCCGCTCGGCGACACGCCTTGCGCCACCATGCGTCAAGTCGCCGCGGTTCGCAGGCGAAACATCGTCAGCATTTCCCTCCGGGGCACTGCTTATAGCCGGCGACGCCCTCGATCACGCCGCCCGTGCGCGTATTGAAGTAATAATCGAGTCCGATCCCGACGCCGCCCGGACCGGCGAAAAATCCGGTGAAGTTACTGGCAATGAGCGACTGACAGCCGGCGCCGCTGCAAGCCCCGGTTGCGCCGATGCCGCTGGTGGTGAACGCGCCGTTGGCGATGTTCGCGGTGCCGCCCATGGTGTACGTTGCACCGCCGAAGCCTGCGGCGAGTCCGGAGAGCCCGAGCTGCGCGGAGGTGAAATTGACGCTGATGGTCCCGCCCGAGATGAGCGTCCCGACCTGTCCCGTGCCCGAGTCGGTCGGGCGGGTGCCGCCGAGCGCCGCGTACTGGACTTGGCCGGAAGTCGGCAGCGCGGTGGCGGCCGTCCCGTAGATGTAATGCAGGTTGCCGCCGTCGTTGTGCACGACTTCGTTGCCCAGGCTCTGCGCGATGCTCGAACCGCTGCCCTGCCACCGGCCCCAGTTGAGCCCGGACCGGGAATTGTCGCGACCGGTGTCGACGATCGCCGCGCTTCCCACCGATGCAACCAGGCTCGCGTTCTCGAACCCCGTGAGGCGCCCTTCGGCATCGATGGAAAGGCGAAGCTTGGGATCGGTCGTTCGATCGAGCTCGAGCGTGTCGCGATCGGAGCCCACGACGACGGTCCTGCCGGCCGCGAACGCGATGCGATCGAGGTCTTCGGTCGCAACGTACTGGAAGGGCGGGTCCGGCACGGCTGGGCGGACCTCCTTCTCGGGGACCTTGGTAAAGCGCAGGTCGCCTTGAGATGCTTTGGCTGTCGAGGTCCTCGGCCGGAGCTTGTCGGACAGGAACAGCGGCGGCGCGAGCCAGCGCAGCGGCGCTTCGCCGTCGGGAACGTAGAAGAGCTCGTCGATTCCGAACTCGTCACCACCGAACGCGTTCGCCACGGCGATTCGACCGTCGTACACGGCGCCGTACATCCCCGAGCGCGCCGCTGCGTTGCCGTTCATGCATTGATCCCGTGCGCAGATCTGGACCTGGTAGTGTGTGCCGCGAATCCCGATCGTGGCCTGTGTGGTGAGAAGCTGGTAGCGGTCCCCCGAAAGTTTGCCGATCTGACCGGTGAGCGTGCGGAAACCGCCTTTCACCAGACGGAACACCGCGATCTCGGTGCCGTCCTGCTGGCCGGCGAAGTTGTAACGCTCGATGCGGAACTCGGAGTCGGGCTTGAGCGCGACCAGCGCGTCGTCCGAAAACCGCAGCTGCACGTGGCTCTGCGCCGCTGTCACGATCGTATCGCCGGCGTCGATCGTCGATCCTGCGGAGAGCGGGACCCGCGAGGCGCCGCGCAAGGCGGCGACGTCGCCGACTGCGAAGACGACCTTGCCTGCCTCTCCGAAGGCGACATTCGCGGCGAGGACGCAGGCAAACAGCACGGCGAGAAGGACCAATGGGCCGGGGCGTCCGTTCATGGTGTCGCTCCTGCTCGAAGAAACCCGACGATCACTTGAACTCATAGCGCACCTTCACCGCGCCGACATGGCGCGAATACTCGAAAAGCTCCAGGTTCGCTGCGTTGTGTGCGTATTGATACTCGGCGCGAACGCTCCAGCGCGCGCTGATGAGATACAGCGCACCCAGGGTCAATGTCAGGTTGCGATCGCGCCGGGTGACTTCCAGGAGTGGAATCGGTGCCTGATAGCGGCTTTCGACGTAGCCGACCCCGGCATTGATTGCCCAGAAGGGCGAAGGTGAGACCGTGACATCGACCGCGCCCCCGTAGAGCGTGCGGCCGAGATCGTCGCGGTCCTCGCGGTTGTGCTCGTCGCCGTAGAATGCCGTTGCGTTGAGCACCGGGTGCCAGGGCATGAGCCACACGCGGCGATAGGCAACCGAGAAAGCGTAGAGATCGGCGTTGCGCGCGGCGTTCTCGCCCGAGTACGCGAGGCGCGCGTACTGCGGGATCAGCGCGAGCGATGTCTGCTCCGAGAGCTGGCGCCGCCATTCGAAGCCGAGTCCGTCGGTCCAGCGATAGCGCGATCCATCGAGCAGGATCTCGCTGTGTGCGTAGGAGAGCGTGTACAGATTGCCCTTCGCGTTGTAGCTGCCGCCCAACGCAGCACCGAAGCTGGCGAGGTTGAACTCGGACGCATCGGCGTAGAAGGTGCCGCTGGCGTAGCCGCTGCCGTTCACGCTCCAGCCGGGAGCAACGGGGTGGTCGATCCGCCCCGCGGCGGCAAGCCAGCCGAACGCCGATGCCTGGCGCACGCCGACGTCGGCCACCGTGACCGGGCCAAGCACCGGAAGGCCGATATCGGCCTGGGCCACCCCGGCGTTGGCGTTGCTGTCGTAACCTGCACCCGCCTCGACGTAGGCGGCTGTGCGTGTCCGGTAGCGACCTTCGCGCGCTTCCAGTGCCGCGAGATAGCGGTCGATGCCCGCCTGCACGTCGGGCGGCGGTTGCTCCTTCGCGACGGCCTCGAATTCCTCGCGGGCACGAACGTTGTCGCCGGCGTGAAAGTAGGCGCGCGCGAGCTCGAGGCGCGCACGCGGATCATCCGGAAACTGCAGGACGTAGCGCTCGAGGGCGAGCACACCTTCGCCGGCGCGGCCGAGATCGACCGCCGCCACGCCGCACCACAGGTCGAACTCTCGTGGCCGTGCACTGAGGTCGGGATCGGCGCAAAACGCCGCGTACGCTTCGGCAGCCTGACCGGCCTCGACCAGCGCGCGCAGATCGTCGAGCGGTGCGGCGCGCGCCGTGGCGGCGACAGCGACGAGCACCGCACCCGCTGCGGCGATCGCTGCCCTGTCCCGCAGACGACGCGAGGCGCAGGTGTCGATCGGTTGCGGCAGGGGCGTCGCGCTGAGGGTAGCCATGGGCTGCGGCGAAGGGCGGGTGATCATAGCACGCACGCCGCAGCAGGCCAGAAGCTAGGGCACGACCTGATCGATCGTGACCTTGACGCCGGAGGCTCCGGGCTTCACCGGTCCGCTTCTTCCGGAGAGGTCACCGGCTTGCGGCATTGCATTCCCGCTCTTCGAGATCCGCGCTTCGACGATGACCGTCGGCGTCGCCGAAAGCTTCGCGCCGGACGCCATGCCCATGTTGTCGTCGAGCTGGAAGTCCTTCGGCAATTCCTTGGCCGGAATTCTCAGGATCGCCAGCGGCATGCGCGAGCCCTCGACCGCGCGCGCTAAGATGAATACCGTATCGGTCACCGCAACCTTGGGTGCCAGCGCGGCGCTGATCTCCACGCGCCCGGTGATTGCCGCGTTGGACCCCGGCGAGGCCAGCGCAGGCGGCGGCGCGCGCTCCGGCGCTGGCGCAGAGGGCGGAAGCCCCTTGCCGCCGCTCTTCGCCGATTCGACTTTGGCGATGATGGCCGTGATCTGCTTCGCATCGTCCGAGCCTTCGGGAAGCTGCGCGAGCAGGCGCCGGTAATAACCGATTGCACCGCCGAGGTCGTTCGCCTCGAGCGCTGCGGTTCCGGCAAGCGCCAGCGCCTTCTTATGGTTCGGATCGATCGTGAGTGCGCGAGCGGCGAGCTCGGCCGGCTTGCCAGAAAGCTTTCGCCCCTGCGCCATCGCCAACGCGTCAGCATAATCCGCGAGGAGCGTGGTGTTGTCCGGAACCAGTGCTTCGGCACGGCTATAGGCATCCGCAGCCTCGGTGTAGCGCCCGAGTGCCTGATACGAGCGCGCGAGGAGGACCCATCCGTCCGCGTCGTCGGGACGTGTCTTGAGCCGCTGCGCGAGGCTGTCGACCATCGCGAGGATCTGCTGGTCGGACACGTCATGCGCGCCGCGCTCTCCGCCCGGCGAAGTGATCGCCTCGGGCTTGCCCAGCAACGCGTAGAGGATGAATGCTGCCGATGGGATCAGCACCAGCAGGGCGACCGCGAAGAACCAGGTGCGCTTGCGCGGGGACGCGGGAGGAGCGCGCTCGCCTGGAGCGTCGACTTCCTCCCCCAGGCGGCGCGAGAGCTCCGCCACGGCGGCTTCGTGCTCTTCTGCACTGATGACGCCATCGGCAAGCTCGGCGTCGAGCGCCCGTTTCTGATCGCGATATACCGCGAGCGCCGCGGCGTTGGCGTCGGGCGCGGCCGACCTGCGTCGGGTGGAAATCAGCGGAAGCAGCAGTACCGTGAGCGTCACTACGACGAGCAGCGCGGCGATTGACCAGAAGATCAGCATCGGTATGAACGTGGCGGGGGTGGCGCGAGGCAGACGCGCAGGGTTACGGCACGCGCATTATACTGGCGAGATCAGCAGGCGCCCGACGAAGGCACATTCCGCACTGGCAGACAGGGTAACGCCATCTAAGCGCAGCTCGCCTGCCACCACACACCCTCGCGCTCGAGCGCGATCCACGCGAAAGTCCCACGCATGGCCGATCAGGATATCCGTCAAAGCTCGCTCGAATACCACCGCGCGCATCCGCCAGGCAAGATATCGATCCTGCCGACCAAGCAGCTCTTAAGTCAGCGCGATCTTGCGCTCGCCTATTCACCGGGCGTTGCCGCCGCTTGCGACGAGATCGTGCGCGACCCGGGCGAGGCGCGCAACCTCACCGCCCGCGGGAACTTGATCGGAGTCATCACCAACGGCACCGCGGTGCTTGGCCTGGGCGCAATTGGCGCGCTCGCCGGCAAGCCCGTGATGGAAGGCAAGGCCGTATTGTTCAAGAAGTTCGCAGGCATCGATTGTTTCGATATCGAGATCGACGAGCGCGATCCGGAAAAGCTCGTCGAGATCATCGTCTCGCTCGAGCCGACGTTCGGCGGTATCAACCTCGAGGACATCAAGGCGCCAGAGTGTTTCTACGTCGAGCGCAAATGCCGCGAGCGGATGAAGATTCCCGTCTTCCACGATGACCAGCACGGCACCGCGATCATCGTCGGCGCGGCGGTGCTCAATGGCCTTCGCGTCGTAGGCAAGGAGATCGCCAAGGTCAAGCTCGTGTGCTCGGGGGCCGGCGCAGCGGCGCTGGCCTGCCTCGACATCCTGGTGAGCCTCGGCATCCGGCGAGAGAACATCCTGGTCTCCGACATCGCCGGCGTGGTCTACGCCGGGCGGAAGGAAGAGATGGACGAGAACAAGGCGCGCTACGCGCAGCAGACCAAAGCGCGCACGCTCTCCGACATCATCGGGGGCGCAGACATTTTCCTCGGCCTTTCCGCGGGCGGCGTGCTCAAGCCGGAGATGGTCAAGCGGATGGCCGACGCGCCGCTGATTCTGGCACTCGCCAATCCCGACCCGGAGATCATGCCCGACGTGGCCCGCGCCGTGCGCCCTGACGCGATCATCGCCACCGGCCGCTCCGACTATCCGAACCAGGTCAATAACGTATTGTGCTTCCCCTTCATCTTCCGCGGCGCGCTCGATGTGGGCGCGACGACGATCAACGAGGCGATGAAGCTCGCGGCGGTTCACGCCCTCGCCGACCTCGCGATGGCGGAGCAGTCGGATATCGTCGCCGCCGCCTACGGCGCCGATGACGTTCGGTTCGGCGCCGATTATCTGATACCGAAGCCGTTCGATCCGCGGCTGATCGTGAAGATCGCGCCCGCGGTGGCGCGTGCGGCGATGGAATCGGGCGTCGCGACGCGTCCGATTCCCGACTTCGACGCGTACCACGAGCGCCTCGGCCAGTTCGTGTATCACTCCGGACTGCTGATGAAGCCGATCTTCCAGGCGGCGAAGAAATCGCCGAGGCGCATCGTATTCGCCGAGGGCGAGGACGAACGCGTGCTGCGCGCGGTGCAGGTCGTCGTCGACGAGGGGCTCGCCAAGCCGATCCTGGTCGGCCGCCCCGCGGTCATCGCGCAGCGTATCGAACGCTATGGCCTGCGGCTCAAGGTGGGCGCCCATTTCGAGATGATCAATCCCGAGGACGATCCGCGATTCCGCGCCTATTGGACCGAATATCTGCGGCTGACCGAGCGCAACGGCGTGACCGAACAGCTCGCCAAGATCGAGATGCGCCGGCGGCTGACGCTGATCGGCGCGATGATGATCCGCATGGGCGACGCCGACGGGATGCTCTGCGGCACGTACGGCACGCACGAGTCGCACCGCTGCTACATCGAGCCGGTGCTGGGCTTGCGCCGCGGCGTGAAGACGCTGGCCGCGATGAACGCGGTGTTCCTGCACGAGCGCACGGTGTTCATTGCCGACACGTATGTCAACGCGGATCCCACAGCCGAGCAGCTCGCGGAGATCACGCTGCTCGCCGCCGAGGAGATCCGCCGCTTCGGCATCACGCCCAAGGTTGCGCTGCTCTCGCACTCGAGCTTCGGATCGAGCACGAACCCGCAGGCGCGCAAGATGCAGGCTGCGCTGGCGCTGATCAATGCGCTGGAGCCCGATCTCGAGGTCGATGGCGAGATGCACGGCGACGCCGCGCTGTCGCTGGACGTTCGCAAGCGCATGTTTCCGAACTCGCGCCTGAAAAGCGAAGCGAATCTGCTGATTATGCCCACCCTCGACGCGGCGAACATTTCGTTCAACCTGCTCAAGGCCGCGGCAGGAAGCGGGCTCACGCTCGGGCCTATACTGCTCGGCGTGGCGAAGGCGGCGCATATTCTCACGCCGTCGTCGACGGTTCGCCGGATCGTCAACATGGCGGCGCTGACCAGCGTCGACGCCAACGTCGAGCGTCAGCGCGCACTGCTCTAGCCGTGCGCTGAGAACGCGCTTCGTCTCCGGACGAGGGCATCGCTATCGTTGCGGACCGTCCATTGTAGAAATTGCACGACGTCGCGCGGACCGGGCGCGGCGTAGGCCGCGTCACGCTCGGCGCAAAGACTTGAATGTGACCGGCACGATTCCTGCTCATCGAATCCTTGTCGCCGGCGCGGGTTTCCGCGCGCTAGATCACGAGGAGAACCGCCATGTCAGGCAAGTCGATGATGAAGGATGTCAAACCCGTCGCTCAGCCGTTTCTGACCGATGTGAAAACCTTGCGTGATCGGGCGCGTCAGCACATGGACGCGGGCGCAGTCACGCCCGGCTACGGTGGTGAGCTCGACGCCGCAATCCAGGTCCTGAACGCCGCGCTCGCGACCGAGCTGATCTGCGTTCTGCGCTACAAGCGCCATTACTTCATGGCGCAGGGCATCCACTCGGCCGGCGTGGCGGCGGAGTTTCTCGAGCACTCGAGCGACGAGATGGCGCACGCCGATCAGATCGCCGACCGCATCGTGCAGCTCGGCGGCGAGCCGGACTTCTCGCCCGAGGGATTGCGCACCCGCGCTCACTCCGAATACGTCGAGGGCACGACCCTGATCGACATGATCAAGGAGGACCTGGTCGCCGAGCGCATTGCCATCGACTCGTATCGCGAGATGGGCCGTTACTTTGCGGCGTTCGATCCTACGACGCGCCGGATGCTCGAGGAGATCCAGGCAAAGGAGGAGGAGCATGCCGACGATCTCGCAGAGCTGCTGCGCGATCTGCCCAAGCAAGGTGCCAACTAGAGTTCGGCGTAGGATGACCTCCGACGTATTCGATCCACGCTTCCGACAGCAGAAACGGATGACAGCCGATAGTCGCCCCTGGCGCCCCGGTGCAGACTCGGGGCTCACACGAGAAGGGACTTGTTGAGGAGTGCAACATGAATATGAGACCAGCATTGCTTGTCGCCGCTCTGGTTGCGGCGGCCGCGGTGACCGTCGGGTGCGAGCAACGTGGCCCGAGCGACACCGTCGGTAAGAAGATGGATCAGGCACCCGGCAAGATGCAAGCGCAGAACGCTCCGCCCGGCGGCCAAGCGGGTGACTCCGGCAAGATGGCGCCTGGAGGTCAAGCGGCCGACAAGATGACCGCGCAGGGCGGTCAGGCCGCCGACAAGATCGGAGGCGCAGCCGACGACGCCGCCATCACCGCCAAGGTCAAGGCCGCGATCCTCGCCGAACCCGGCCTGAAATCGCTGCAGATCAGCGTTGACAGCAAGGGCGGGACCGTCACGCTCAGCGGAAACGTCGCCTCGGACAACCTGCGCGATCGCGCCAAGCAGATCGCGATGGGGACCGACGGAGTCAAGAACGTCGTTGACAACCTGACCGTCAAGTCCTCATAACCTTGCGCACGGGGGCCGCGGCAACCGGCCCGCCCACCGCGCTTTCCGCTCTCGGGACCGAGATGACGACCGTCGTCCCGGCTCCCGGGTTGCCCGATACGGAGACGTCGCCTCCGAGTTGCTGCGCGCGCTCGCGCATGCCGCGGATCCCGTGCGATGTCGGCTTGCGCAGGTCCTCGTCCGAAATTCCAATCCCGTTGTCGCGGATTTGCAGCACCAGGGCTGCGTCCGTTGCGGAAAGACTGACCGACACCTCCGTCGCCTTGGCGTGACGCGCGATGTTGGTGAGCGTTTCCTGGAAGATGCGGAACAGCGTCAGCGCGACATCGCGCCCGATGCCGTGATCGGACGCCGGCGTTTCCACGTCGATGCGGGTTTCCGTGTGCTTGCGAAACTCCGCGGCCTGCCAGCGCAACGCGGCGGAAAGGCCGAGGTCATCCAGGATGCTGGGCCGGAGATCGGTCACGATCCTGCGCGTCGCCGCGACGGCCTCCTCGAGCAGCTTGTCCATCTCCGCCTTGGTCGCGGCGATCGCCGCCGGTGCGCCTGCCAGGTGCTCGCCGAGCCAGTCGAGATCCATTTTCAGCGCGGTCAGCGTGGAACCCAGCTCGTCGTGGACCTCGCGCGCGATCCGTGCCTTCTCCTCCTCCCGGATCGTCTGCAGATGCCGTGACAGGGCGCGCAGCTCTTCGCGCGAACGCTCGATCTCGAGTTGGGCGAGCCGGGCCTGCGTGTCATCGAACACAAGCCCGTCCCACAGGACCCCGCCGCCGTCGAGCGTTCTCGGGCGCGCCCGGATGTTGATCCATTTTTCGGTCGATTCGTGGGCAGGCAGCAGCCGCCCCGCCCAGTACCAGTTTGCCAGCTCTTTCGCCGACGCGTCGAGCGTGGCCTGCAGATGCAGCCGTTCGGGCTCGGGTAGCAGTGCGAAAAATGCGTTGGCGTTGGCGCTCAGCGTCGATTCGGGCAGGCCGGTGAGTGGCTCGCATCCCTGGCTCACGTACGCGAATGACAGGCGACCGCTCGCGTCGCGCAGCAGCTCGAAGACCATGCCGGGCACGTTCGCGGTAATGCCTTCGTACCGTGCTTCGCTCTCCTGCAACGCAATTTCCATCGCGCGCCGCGCGGTGTTGTCGTAGCACGAAGCGAGATAGCCGGAGAACCGGCCCTCCATGTCGTGATAGGGGCGGCCCACACAGATCATCGAGCCATACAGACCGTCGGCGCGCCGAAGACGGAACTCGAGCTCGAATGGCTGTCTCGCTGCAAACGCGGGCTCGTAGGTCTCGCGCCAGCGTATCCGATCGTCCGCATGCACGCCCTCGAGCCAGCCGTCGCCGAGCTGCGCGTCCCTCGGCCTACCGGTGTAGTCGAGCCAGGTCTTGTTGAGGTAATCGCACGCACCGGTGGCATCGGAGCGCCAGACCAGCGTCGGAAAGCCGGAGAACAATGCGAAATAGAAATCGCGGGAACGCTCGGTCTGCTCGCGGAGCGCGATGCGCGGGGTCGCATCCCGGGTGACGACCGCGAACCCCTGCAGCACGCGGTCCTCGCTCCGGATCGCGGAGATGATGTCGTCACCGCAATAGCGCGTCCCATCCTTGCGCTGATGCCAGCACTCCTCCTCGAACGAGCCATATCTCGCCGCGACGGTGAGCTCATCCTCGAGGGGCACCTCGCGATCGGGCGCGTAGAGCACCGAGAAATGCTTGCCGATGATCTCCGGTCGTGTGTAGCCATTGAGCGCCTCGGCGCCGGGGTTCCAGCTCGCTACGCGGCCCTGTGGATCGAGCATGTAGATCGCGCAATCCTTGATGGCATCGATGATGAGCCGCGTCCGCTGCTCGCTCTCGCGCAGTGCCTGCTCGACCTGTCGGCGCGCCTGGATGTCCTCGACGAGGCGGGTATTGGTCGCCGTGAGGGCGCGTGCGCGGCGGCGCGTGGTTTGGAACAGGAACGTACACAGCCCGAGCAGGGTGGCCAGCGCGGTGCCCAGCGCGAGCGATGTCTCGGGGAGTACCGAATCCGTCCGCCGCAGGTAGTCGCGCGTAGGCGCCACCCGCAGCGTCCAGCGAACGTTCGCGACTTCGACGGTCTGCTCCTGCGTCCATTCCGAGCCTGCCGCGTTTTCGCTGTTCCCGATCACATTGGTGGGTTCGCCGTTATCGAGCAGCGCCACCTGGAAGTCGGGGAAGCGCTCACCCAGGATGGACGGCAGCCAGTTGACACCTACGCCTGCGGACACGATGCCGCCGAACGTGTCGCCGGCGTAGGCGGGAACGTAGATGATGAAGCCCCGGCGGCCGGACGCACGAAGGTCGATGGTTCGCGACAGGACGACGTGGCGCGAGCGAATCGCCTCCGAAATGGCCCGCGAACGTTCGGCGTCCGAAGCCAGGCTTTGCCCGATGCGCACGGCCTGGCTGGCCGGTACGACCCAGCGCACGGTCAAGTCCTCGTCCGCCCAGCCAATGCCCTGAAACTCCGGCGGCTCGTTCAAGAGCGTCGTGGCGTCCCGCTCCCAGCGATCCTGCGTGAAGTCGTAGATCTGTGAACGTTCGGCGAGACGCTCGAGCTGGCGGATGCGCGCGCCGATCGAGCGCTCGATGCGATTCTTGACATCGGAGGCGACCAGCAACGTCCCGATGTCGATATAGTGCGCCTGCTGAACGCTGATCGCCCGCCACAGCACGAGGGTGCATACGAACGAGGCGAACCAGACGATCCCCGGCGTCCAGCGACGGATCGCCCGCTGCTCGTCCCCGCTTCGCAGCAGTACCTGGGCGAGCACGCCGCCCGCCAGAAGCAGCGACAACAACGCACTGATGCGCTCGCCGCCGGTGAGGAATAGCCACTGCGACGCCGCAGTGCCGCCAGTCCACGCGGCGACGAGCAGCAGCGATCCGAGCGCCAATCCGATTGCTGCGAGCAGCGTGATCAGCACAGAACGCGCTGCGTTCCGGCTTCTCGAGTCGAGCGCCGCGAGCGCGCAGCCCAGCGGAACGAGCACGAGCGCGGTCAGCACGCTCATGTCGTTGTAGTTGCCCGCGCCGTAGGGCAGCCAAGGGTTGGCGACAATGGGATGGACGTCGATCACCCCGCGCAAGGTATAGGCGAGCAAGCGCAGGATTCCAAGGAGGATGGGAACGGCTGCGAACGTGCTGCCCACCGCGCGCCAACCCACAGCGTGGGCGGCGAGTGCGAGCCCACAGAACGCGAACGCCCATGCCGTGTCGTATTGCACCCGCTCGATCCCGTGCGGTGGCGGCGCGAGCTCGTGCCAGGAAACAACGTACCACCCGCCCGTGAGGGCGACGACGAGTCCCAGAAGCGTCAGAAGGCCCGCAGCCCATGGCAACGAGCGCACCTTCTCGAAGCGGGAGATCACACGCGAAGAGCGTAGCAAAGAGGGAAGCAACTCTCGATGTTACATCATGCGGCCGAAGCCAGCCGCTTGCGGCAGGAAATCCCCTGCTTGGAAGCCGGTTGAGCGAAAGTAAATGTGGTCACCTTGTGAAGCGGAAGCGTGACGATATTCGATGCGCTCCCTCGCGATCGACCGCTACACACGCGGTGAGCATCAATCTCGGCGCGAGCCCCGCGAAGAACAGGGAAGCTTTTGACTGATTTCATGATTCAGTCCTTGGTGCCCGAGTGAAATGAGCGTCGTCTACCGGGGCAACATCCGTGCCACCGGGCAATGCGTTCGGATACCACCTCCAACGATTTTTTCGCCTTCGAGCGATTCCCCCTTGTGCTCCCGTTTGTACAAACGGCGCCGCAAATCTTGCACGATCGCGGTCTTCGAGGTGCCGCCGCCTTTCACGCTTGCCCGTGCGTTCCGACTGGCACGGTGCTTGCAAAGGCGTGCTGGCAGCGGGGCCAGCCTCCAGCGAAGCGTTTCCCTTCTCGCGCCCGCGCTGGGCCGAATGCTGGGCCCGCTGCACCACCCCACGCGATCCCCCATCTGCAGCGCGGGTCCGGGATACTCCGCTGAATGCTGGTTTCGGACGCTGGCACGTCCTCTGCGTAGGAGAACGTCCTACATGCCTGCGTAATTGGATGATAGCAGAAACGGACGCGCACCGATATCTTCGGGCTCCATAGCAAGCGAACACGGCGGCCTCCAAAACGATAGCCGGAGACGAAAGCCA
>VBCL01000100.1 GCA_005888865.1 Betaproteobacteria bacterium
GCATTCAGCGCCGAGAATCAAGATCTGCCCCCAGGCGCTGCGCCGGGATCCGACGTGCCTCGTCCGAAGCGGCGTGTGCACGGGCGACTGCAGCGTTTGTGCGAGCTGTACGGCGCGTGCGACGCGATGCGCTCCCTGTTCGACACACTCGATCGGGTCGCCAGCGCGAGCGCGACGGTTATCATGCTCGGCGAATCGGGATCGGGTAAGGAGCTTGTCGCGAATGCGATCCACCAATTATCCGAACGCCGGACTCGGCCGTTCATCGCGGTGAACTGCGGAGCGCTGCCGGAAACGCTGATCGAAAGTGAGCTGTTCGGGCACGAGCGTGGCAGCTTCACCGGCGCCGCGCGTACACACCGCGG
>VBCL01000468.1 GCA_005888865.1 Betaproteobacteria bacterium
CGCTACCCGATCGACCGCGTGGTGATCGAGTTTCCCGCGGGCAAGCTCGACCCCGGCGAAGCGTCACTCGTCACCGCGCAGCGCGAGCTGCGCGAAGAAGCCGGCTACACCGCAACGCGCTGGCGGGCTTTCGGTCGAATCCATTCGGTGGTCGGGTATTCGACCGAGGCCATCGAGTTTTTCGTCGCCGAGGGGTTGACCGACGTCGGTGCCGCGCTCGACGACGGGGAATTTCTGGAAATCGGGACGATGAGCGCCGAGGAGATGCTCTCCGCGCTCGACCGCGGTGAGATCACCGACGCCAAGACGGTCGCTGCGCTGCTGCTCTACGTGCGGCACGTGCATCGACGAGTATGAACGAGAACCGATGAGCGCCGATGATCTCGCGGAGAATCACCATCAGCGGGCGCGTTCAGGGCGTCGGCTTTCGCTATGCATTGGCGGACGAGGCGAGTGCACGTAACCTCGGCGGCTGGGTCCGGAACCGCCGCGACGGCACCGTCGAGGCGCTCATCATCGGACCCGAAGCCGAGGTCGAAGCGCTGATTGCCTGGGCACGCCATGGGCCGCCGGCTGCGCGGGTGACCGGCGTCTCGGTCGAGTCCGCCACGGAAATGGGCGACCGCTTCGACATCCTCCCTACGGTTTGAGCGCCGGGATGACCGGCGTGTAGACGTCTTTCCACGCCGCGTAGCTCGCTGCGGTCAGCAGGGGGAATACGGCGATGAGCCCCACGCCCCACAACAGCACCAGGCCGATCATCGTCAGGACCAGCGCCAGCGCGCCGAACAGCACCAGCGGCGCAACGTTGAGCGCAAACCCGTGCAAGCTTGCCGCGAATGCTCGGATGAAGCTCGCGCCTTCGAGCAGCGCGGCGAACGGAACGAATGCGACTGGCAGCGAGGCAAGCGTCCCGGCACCGACCACGGCGGCCAGGGTCGTCCCGTTCAGTCGCGGATCGTTGGGCTCTGCCAGCAGGTTCGCGCCGGTCAGCACGTAGGCAACGATGGTCTCGACGGCGGTCACCAGAAGCGCCGAAAGGACGATCGCCGCGAGGGCCGCAGGCCTCGCGCGGAATGCGGCGGTCGCGAAGCGGATCTCGAGCCGGGCGCCGCGATCGAGCGCCGTCGCGCCGATAAGCATCCCGCATTCGACGACCGGGACGATCACTTTGGCCGCCGCCGCGCCAACGCCGGGCACAAGGTCCAGGGCGACCTCGCTCGCAAGCGTTATGGCGCCGAGCGCGCACCAGGACAACGGCGCCACCTTGAACATCCGCATCGCCGCCTCGAACCAGCGGAAAACGTTGCTCAGAGGCACAGCGCGAGGCGCGGAAGTCGCGACCGGCGACGGCAGCGCGTCCATCGGGGTGACGCGGTTACGCCGCTTCGCCGAGATAAGCGGCGCGCACCTTGGGATCCGAGAGCAGTTGTTTCGCGTCGCCGTGCAGGGTGATCTCTCCGCTTTCCATGACGTAGCCGCGGCCGCTCACTTCCAGCGCGAGCTTGGCGTTCTGCTCGATCAGCAGGATGGTCACGCCCTCCCGGGAGACGGTGAGGACGGTCTCGAAGACTTTCTGCACCATCAGGGGCGCAAGCCCCATCGAGGGCTCGTCGAGGAGCAACAGCTTGGGGCGGGACATCAGCGCGCGGCCCATCGCCAGCATCTGCTGTTCGCCGCCGGAGAGCGTTCCTGCTGTCTGCTTGTGCCGCTCCTTGAGCCGCGGAAACAGACCGAATACGCGCTCGACGTCATCGCGGATCGCCGCGCGATCGCTGCGGGCGTACGCGCCCATCGCCAGGTTTTCCTCGATAGTGAGCGCGCCAAAAACTCCGCGACCTTCCGGGACCATGGACAGGCCCTTGCGGACGAGCTCGAACGCGGGCTTGCCGGTGATGTCTTCGTCGGCGTAGCGGATGGTTCCCGACTTGACCGGCTGCAGGCCGGTGATGCCCTTGAGCGTTGTCGTCTTGCCTGCGCCGTTTGCGCCGATCAGGCAGACGAGCTCGCCTTGCGCGACGGTGAGATCGATGCCCTTGACCGCCTGAATGCCGCCGTAGGCGACCTGCAAGCCCTTGAGCTCGAGGAGAGGCGATGTGACCGTCACTTGGCAGCCTTCACATCGAGCGTGACCTCGCCGCCGAGATACGCGGCGATCACCGTCGGATCGTTCTGCACGACGGCGGCGGTTCCTTCGGCGATCTTCTTGCCGTAATCGAGGACAAGCACCCGGTCGCATACGTTCATCACCAGCTTCATGTCGTGCTCGATGAGCAGGATCGTGATGCCGTCGCGGCGGATGTCCTCGAGCAGACGTTTCAGATCCCGGGTCTCCGTCGCGTTCATTCCTGCCGCCGGCTCGTCGAGCGCAAGCAATTTCGGCTCGGTGGCGAGTGCGCGGGCGATTTCCAGGCGACGCTGGTCGCCGTAGGCAAGGTGCTTCGCGAGATCGTTGGCGCGCTTGGCGACTCCGACGTAGTCGAGCAGCTCGTAGGCGCGTTTTTCGATCGCCGCCTCCTCGGCGAGCGTCCTCTTGTCGCGGAAGACCGCACCGAAGACGCCGGCCTTCGTGCGCACGTGGCGCCCGATCATCACGTTCTCCACCGCGGAAAGGTTCTGGAAAAGGCGAATGTTCTGGAAGGTGC
>VBCL01000469.1:0-2766 GCA_005888865.1 Betaproteobacteria bacterium
CAAGGTGGACCGCAGCAAGGCCTATCCGGTCGACGAAGCGCTGAAGCTCGTCAAGGAAACCGCTGCGGCGAAATTCGACGAGTCGGTCGACATTGCGGTCAACCTCGGCGTCGACCCGAAGAAGTCGGATCAGACAGTGCGCGGCTCGGTCGTCCTGCCCGCGGGCACGGGCAAGAACGTGCGCGTTGCGGTATTCGCCCAGGGTGACAAGGCGAAGGCGGCCCAGGACGCCGGCGCCGACATCGTCGGTTTCGACGACCTCGCCGCCAAGGTCAAGGAAGGATTCATGGACTTCGATGTCGTCATCGCGTCGCCGGATGCGATGAAGGTCGTCGGGCAACTTGGACAGATTCTTGGCCCGCGCGGGCTGATGCCCAATCCGAAAGTCGGAACGGTCTCGGCCGACGTTTCCACGGCGGTGAAGAACGCCAAGGCGGGGCAGGTTCAATATCGGACCGACAAGGCGGGCATCGTGCAATGCACGATCGGCCGGGCCTCGTTCACACCCGAGCAACTCAAGACCAATTTCACCGCACTGATCGACGCGCTGAACAAGGCAAAACCCAAGGACACCAAGGGCATATACCTGAGAAAAGTCAGCGTCTCGAGCACCATGGGTGTCGGGGTTCGGGTCGATACGACGGGACTGGCGCAACACGCGGTGGTGCATTAAGGAAGCCGCCGAAAGTTTCGCTCACTTGGTTCACACGATACTTTCGGCGGAATGAGATTAGCGCGAAAAGCTCGGGGCGGCCCTTCGCTTTTCGCGCAGTAAAAGGCAACACGGAAACGATTTTGAGGGAGCGTTCGGCGGCAGCATCGCCGGACGGGCCGTCAAAGACCGCAGGAGCTTTGAGAAGAGCTTAATCGCCGGCAGTCCAAGGCGTCCTGCGCAGATGGTGTCCCGAAGACAGGATGAAGAGCTCCTGACGTAAGGTCACCGGGAGCGCGGACCGGAACATTGGCCAGCGCGAGAGAGTGTACGGAGGTAGACCTTGAGTCTGAATCTGGAACAGAAGCAAGCGGTCGTCGCAGAAGTCGCGAAGCAGGTCTCGGGCGCTCAGGCCATCGTCATGGTCGAGAACCGCGGCATGGCGGTCGCTGACATGACGCGGCTTCGCGCGAAGGCACGAGCTTCCGGCGTTTACTTCAGGGTGGTCAAGAACACCCTGGTGCGCCGCGCGGTGGCCGAGACGCCGTTCGCCTCGCTCGCCGACCGCATGGTCGGACCGCTGGCGTATGGCATTGGCCCCGATCCCGTCGCCGTGGCGAAAGTGCTGAACGACTTCGCCAAAGGCAACGAGAAGTTCGTGATCACGGGCGGTGCGATGCCCGGCCAAGTGATGTCCGCGAAGGACATCGCCGCGCTGGCGGCGTTGCCGTCGCGCGAGGAGCTGATCGCCAGGCTCTTGGGCACGATGCAGGCGCCGATCGCCAAGTTCGTGCGGACGCTCAATGAAATCCCGAGCAGATTCGTGCGGACTCTGGCCGCGGTGCGCGACGCGAAGCCCGCAAGCTGACGCTTCGATCGATTATCAACCTTACGCAATCAGGAGCAGATCATGGCTGTGGCACAAGCGGAAATCCTCGACAAGATCTCGTCGATGACCGTACTCGAGCTCTCCGAGCTCATCAAGGCGATGGAAGAGAAGTTCGGCGTCTCGGCGGCAGCCGCGGTCGCTGTTGCCGGACCGGCGGCAGGCGCTGCCGCCGCTGCGCCGGCCGCGGAAGAAAAGACCGAATTCACGGTCGTTCTCACCGCGTTCGGCGACAACAAGGTAAATGTCATCAAGGCAGTGCGCGAACTCACCGGGCTGGGCCTGAAGGAAGCCAAGGACCTGGTCGACGGGGCGCCGAAGCCCGTTAAGGAAGGCATCAACAAGGCCGACGCCGAAGCGGCGAAGAAGAAGCTCGAAGACGCCGGCGCAAAGGTAGAAGTGAAGTAGCCCGCAATACGGCAGGCCGGCGACCTTCGCCAGCCTGCCGCCTTCGACGAAAGCGCGCTTTAAGTGCGCTAGAGGCCGAAGACAAACGAGCTTAGACGACTTGAGAAAGCCCAAGTCGCCTCCATATCAGCTTGCTTGTCTTTGTCTTCTGACCCGACTGCAGAGGACAGGTTTGGTCGGACGGTGCAGCCGTGACTGTTGAGCGCCGTCGTCCGCCAGAGGCTGGTAGTGGCCAGCCACCATCCCAAGGGGGACGCAATGTCCCCGGCGAGTCGATGAACGACGGGCGCGCGAAAAGCGGCGCGCCTCGAGCCAAGCTTCGAGAGGCCAAGATCCATGACTCAGTACTCGTTTACCGAGAAAAAGCGCATTCGCAAAAGCTTCGCCAAGCGCGCAAGCGTTTTGCCGGTCCCGTTCCTGCTGGAAACCCAGCTCGCATCGTACCGAGCCTTCCTGCAGGCATTGACGGCGTCGGAGACGCGCAAGAACGAAGGCCTGCAGGCCGCGTTCACGTCGATTTTTCCGATCTCCAGCCACTCGGGCAACGCCCGGCTGGAATTCGTCGGCTATTCGTTGCTGCCGCCTGCATTCGACGTCACCGAATGCCAGCAGCGTGGTCTGACGTACTGCTCGGCGCTGCGCGCCAAGGTGCGCCTGATCATCATGGACAAGGAAGCGCCCAAGGAAACGGTGAAGGAGGTCAAGGAGCAGGAAGTCTACATGGGCGAGATTCCGCTCATGACCAACAACGGCTCGTTCATCATCAACGGCACCGAGCGGGTCATCGTCTCGCAGCTGCACCGCAGCCCGGGGGTGTTCT
>VBCL01000469.1:2785-3122 GCA_005888865.1 Betaproteobacteria bacterium
GGCAAGCTCCTGTTCTCGGCGCGCGTGATCCCTTATCGCGGCTCGTGGCTCGATTTCGAATTCGATCCGAAGGACTACCTCTACTTCCGCGTCGACCGCCGCCGCAAGATGCCGGTGACGTCGCTGTTGAAGGCGATCGGGCTCACCAACGAGGATATCCTCAAGCGGTTCTTTGCGTTCGACGCGTTCCATCTGTCGAAGAAGGGCTCGCACATGGACCTCGTGCCCGAGCGGCTGCGCGGCGAAGTCGCCAAGTTCGACCTCGTGGGCAAGGATGGCAAGGTCCTGGTACCGAAGGACAAGCGGATTACCGCGCGTCATATTCGCGAGCTCGCCG
>VBCL01000447.1 GCA_005888865.1 Betaproteobacteria bacterium
CCCTACAATTTGGCGGTGATCTTGCTTGCACTTGGCCGACGTGATGAAGCCCTAAAGATAATACAGCAGACAACGCATGAACGAGCGCAAGGACTGGTCCTTATCTACCACGCTCTCGGCCGCAAGGCGGACTCCGATGCCCAGCTCGCCACCCTCACTCGCGAACATGCGAGCGACGATGCCTTCAGCATTGCGGAGGCACATGCATACAGGGGCGAGATCGATGAGGCATTCCGGTGGCTCGATCGCGCCTACGCGCAGAAGGATCCGAGTCTTTTTCTCGTCAAGGGAGATCGGCTGCTCAAGAATCTCGAACCTGATCCCCGCTACAAGGCGTTCCTGCACAAGATGAAGCTGCCGGAGTAGTGTCCCCACGAACTCGCGCCGGGTCACTCGACTACCGCAGGCCTCGTATAACCCGGCTGCCTTCGGATAGGAAATCCGACCGTGGGCGGGGCGCGATTGCTTGAAGGGGGGAGAAATGCGCTGCCGGACGATAGCTTGATCAGGCAACGCGGACCGGACGTTTGCGGTTTGAATAATCTTGCAAAGCCGGAGTTGGAGTACCAGAAGGATGGCGTCTCGCGGCCCGCCGCCCGACCCTGATCGCGAAGCGACGGTGCCCCGCACGCTCGCGAGCAGCCACCGCAACGTGCGCGCGGGCGAGGGCTTTAGTATGAAGGGCGCTCTCCCTGGCTGCTCACGGCCACCAGGGGGCGCACGAATGCGCTGGCAAGACTGCCGTTTTGCGGTCATTCGCAGTTGGTTGCTTGAGCAAGACGTTCCGGCTATTAGCGTTCGCGCAATTGGTGCGGTGTAGATTGGCCAATCTCCTGTTGCCCTGAAAAATATAACCCTAAAAAATGTCCACGTGGAGCACGATATGACGACCTTCCAAGCGTTTCTACTTTCGGCGACGTTGCTTGTGACTTCACCCGTTGCCATGAGTCAGGACGACGCGCGCAAAGAACTCATTGCACGCGCTAGGTCCTTTGAATTGAACACCCCGTACGTGCCGCCTCCCGGCGATCCAATGGAACATTACGCATCGGGCTACGCGAAGATTATGTGCTCGTCGGTGTTCATCACGGGTCTTGATCCCGCATTCGCCGCCGAAAACGTGGGCTACTTCACTGCGCCTTACGAGGTACGCGTAAAACTTGGGGTGCCGAAGATCGACCGCGAGAAACGCACAGTGCAGGTCAGGATGCCGAACGGCACAGTACGTATTGCAAAACAAGTTGGCGGCCAGGGGTGCGTGACTCTGGCGATCGGCAAGACCGACGTTTTCTTCAAGCCGTCAATCGTGAAGAGCACTCTGCCGGACGCGAAAACGCAACAGTGGCCGATGGGCGACTTGCCGCCTCCAAGTGTTTTTCCGCCAGAAGTCAACCAGACAATGATTCAACAGGCGATGGAGGCAGCCTTCGATCCTCGGGGCATGACGGCGGCGTTCCTGGTCACATACAAAGGACGAATCATCGCAGAACGCTACGGTAAGGACATTACGTCTACGACGCCGCTCGAGAGCTGGTCAATGGGTAAGAGCGTGACCGCTACGTTAATGGGCGTCCTCATCAAACAGGGCGCTTACGATCTATGGCAGCCGGCGCCGATTCCCGAATGGCAATCCCCTGGCGATCCCCGTGCGAAGATCCGGATCGCTGATATCCTACATATGTCGAGTGGTCTGCGGATCCGCGCGCCACTGGATCCGGACTTTGACAAGAGCGGTCCGTACCCGGATCACTATTATCTATACACCGGCAGCATTGATTCGTTCAAGTACGCTGCAACGCGTCCTCTCCAGTGGCCGCCGAACACCGTGGGCCGCTATCGCAACACCGACCCGGTTCTCGCGAACTACCTCATTCGCCTCGCCGTCGAAAAACGCCAGGAGGACTATCACTCTTTTCCGCAGCGCGCACTGTTCGACAAGATTGGCATACGCACGATGGTTCTCGATACCGACCCGTATGGGAATTTCCTCACGCAAGGGTATGAGCAAGGCTCGGCCCGCGACTGGGCGCGCCTCGGTAACCTTTACTTGCAAGATGGGGTTTGGAACGGCGAGCGCCTTCTGCCCGAAGGCTATGTGAAGTTCGTAAGCACGATCGCACCAGCGTGGGCGGCGGACAAACGTCCAATCTATGGCGGCTTTTTCTGGATCAATGGCGAGGGCACCTTTCCCGCACCGAGGGATTCCTTCTACATGGACGGTGCTGGCGGTCAATACGTGCTGATCATCCCAACACACCAACTTGCAATCGTACGGCTTGGGCACTACAAGGGGGTGGAGGTTGGCAAGGAAGCGCTGAGGAACGCAATTAAAATCATCCTCGAAGCCGTGCCCCGCGTGGGAAAGTAGCGCTTTGGTTTCAATGACGGCTTTTCTACTCGCTCAATGACCGCAAGGCGTCGAAAGCACCGATTGGCGGTCGTTCGCGGTTGAGGTGATGACGGACTTCACGTTCGCAATCCAAGGCGGCAGATCGGCGACGGCTAAAAAAACAGAGACCCGCAGCCATGACGGCTGCGAATAGGGCAAGGGGTGCGCCAATGACGAATTTCATGCTGCCCCGCAGTTCTGTCTTGAGCGACGAGACTGTCTCACCTCCGATTTGATCACGACCGTAACGAAGGCGCATGCTTGGCCTTAACCGTCCGGGCCTGCGGAAAGATGTCTCCAGAAGAAAAGCGCGGAGCCGTATTCCTGAGCTACGCCTCGGAAGACGCCGCCGCCTCTGAGCGGATCTCAGCGAGCCGCCGCCGGAATCGAGGTCTGGCTCGACCAGAGCGAGCTTCGGGGAGGTGAGGCCTGGGACCGGAAAATCCGCAAGGAAATTCACGACTGCGCGCTCTTCATCGCGATCATCTCCGCGAACGCGCACGCACGCGTCGAGGGGTACTTCCGGCTCGAATGGAAGCTCGCCGTAGACCGTTCGCATCTGATGGCACCTGACCGGACGTTCCTGGTGCCGGTGGTGATCGACGACACCCCGCAGACCGACGAGCGAATTCCCGATCGCTTTCGGGAGCTGCAGTGGACGCGTTGCCCTGGCGGACAGGCCTCGCCTGCGTTCATCGAGCGCGCGCAGCGACTCCTGTCACCCGCGCAAACCAATGCGCCGACAACGGCCAGACCAGCCACAGACCCGGCATCCACTGCCACCCCGACGTCCCGGGAGCCGGTGCGTGCCTCATGGCGGGACAATACCGCAGTGCTGGCGATCGTCGTCGTGTTGGTCGCAGGTGGCCTGGCTTACTTCGCCATCGACAAGTTCTGGGCCTCGAAGCAGCAGCCGTCGCCGCCGACGCCACCGGCCGCTCCGGCCAGCACGGCCGCGACTGCCTTCGCCCCGCCGCCGCATTCCATCGCCGTGCTCCCGTTCGTGAACATGAGCGGCGACAAGGAGCAGGAGTATTTTTCGGATGGACTGACGGAGGAAATACTCAACTCCCTCGCTCGCGTTAACGAGCTTCAGGTCTCGGCCCGCACGTCGGCCTTCTCCTTCAAGGGCAAGGACGTCAAGATCGGCACCATCGCGCGCGAACTCAACGTCGGCGCAATTCTCGAGGGGAGCGTGCGGCGCTCGGGACACACGGTTCGTGTCACCGCGCAACTCAATAACGCGGTCACAGGCTTCCACCTCTGGTCGCAGACCTATGACCGGGATCTCAGCGATGTGCTGGCGCTGCAGACGGAAATCGCCAATGCGGTGGCCAGCGCCCTCAAGGTCACTCTCCTTGGCGGTGTCGCGGCGAAAATCGAGGCTGGCGGGACTCGGAATCCAGCGGCATTCGATGCGTACCTGCGCACCGCGAAGGCCTACCGAGAAGCTCAAACCGGAGAGGATGTGCAAGCTGCCATTGCGGGTTACACCGAGGCCATTCGCCTCGATCCCGAATACGCTCTCGCTTACGCCGATCGGTCGCTCGCGCTCAACAGCTTCGGAACAAACTTCACCACTGGCTCCGGTGCTCGGCGCAACTACTTCAACAAGGCCGAGGTAGATGCCGGGAAAGCGATCGCCCTTGCGCCAGATCTCGCCCAAGGCCATCTGGCGCTGGCTGTGTTGTTCGAATCGTCGCTCGATTTCCTGCGCGCAAGTCAGGAATACGACCGCGCGCTCGCACTCGAACCCGGCAACGCACGACTATTGCAGAACTACGCCTGGTTTGCCGTTCTCATGGGGCAAACCGAAGCCGGCCTCGCTGCGGCGCACCGCGCGGTGGCGTTGGACCCCTTGAACTCTGGCAATCATTATTCGCTTGGTGCCGCTCTAGTGCTCGCGCGCCGTCCTCGCGAATCGATAGCGGTCTTCACGGATGCCAGGGCCCTGAATCCGAACGACTCCGGGCTTGGATTTGCTTACTACTGGATCGGTGACTTCCAGAGCGCCCGGGCCGCCTTTGAAAGTATCCAAGCCGGGAACCACTTCAACAGACTCCTTGGCTTGGCGCTGACATACGACAAGCTGGGGCGGCATACGGATGCAGAAACCATGCTCGCTCAGATGCGGGCGTCGATGGGCGCCGGCTATGCTGTCTTCTACGCGATGATCTATGCCCAGTGGGGCGATACTGCCCGCGCCCTCGACTCGCTTGAAACGGCAATGCGCCAGGACGAACCTTACCTGGAATACGTGAAAGTGAACGGGTTGTTTGACCCGCTGCGCAAAGAGCCCCGTTTCCAGGCGGTCGAGCGGGCGCTGAAGTTTCCGAACTGACGTTACGAGCCGAAGTCCGCAAACCGCGGTCATACGTGCGCAGGGCGATGCGTTGCGCGCTAAGGCTCGCGCCACTGAGAGGAGATTCCACCGATGCGCTCCTGCTTTGCATTCGTCACGATCGTTCTGCTCTGCTCCGCACGGGCAGCTGCGGCTCCCGCAGACTTTCGCGCAGTTGCACACGAAACTCCTATGAATGGAATGACGTGAAGTACTTCATGGACGCAGGTGGACTTGACCGCGAAGCCGCCGAGGGTGAGGCGGCTGGTGCAGCGTCCAGTCCGTCGCAGAAGATCTCTTACATCACGGGCAAGTGGCAGATCATGGGGCTGCTCGGCCGCTATCGCGACAGCCAGGGCGAGAACTTCCGCCTGGGCGCGTTTCACGATCAGTTGATCAGTTAGGGAACGCTGCCGCTCTCAGTGATCGAGTGGCTGATGTTCGATGACGAGAGTTCTGTGCGCGAGGCGTTGAAGTGAGCGGGACAGTACTTTCGCCGATGCCGTGCTGACACTCTCCGCAGCACTTCGGTTCGAGGAGGGTCAGGCTGGGTGATTTAGGGTCGATGTCCTCTGTTCACTCTCTTTCCCTTTTCCTGCGTGCTTCTCCATCAGGCTCTCGCC
>VBCL01000448.1 GCA_005888865.1 Betaproteobacteria bacterium
CAGGAGCGAGATTCCCAAATACGCCAAGATCGTCAAAGATTCCGGTGCAAAGGTGGATTGAGTGGTCATCCCGACGAAGGTTCGGGATCCAAGTTTGCCGGTAACGCATAGACACATGAACTAGGGCCCCGGCCTTCGCCGGGGCGACAACGACTGTCGCGTCATATTGGAGCAGCGCCATGACACACATCCTGCAACGTATTCTGCTCGGCGCGCTCGTCGCCATCGCGACGTGCGCGTCGGCCCAGACCTATCCGACCCGGCCGATCCGTCTGGTCGTGCCGTTCCCGGCAGGCGGGACCACCGACATCCTTGCGCGCGAAGTCGGCGACCGGCTTTCGAGGTCGCTCGGTCAGTCGGTCGTCGTCGACAACCGGCCCGGCGCAGGAGGCAATATCGGCGCGGACCTGGTCGCCAAGAGCGCCCCCGACGGCTATACGCTGCTCATGGGAACCGTCGGCACGCACGCGATCAATCCCAGCCTTTACACCAAGATGCCCTACGACCACGTGAAGGATTTCGTCCCGATCATTCTGGTCGCCGGCGTGCCCAACGTTCTCGAGGTCACGCCCAGCCTGCCGGTCAACTCGGTTGCGGACCTGATCAAGCTTGCCAAGGAAAAGCCCGGTCAGCTCAACTTCGCCTCTTCCGGAAGCGGGACGTCGATCCATCTTTCGGGCGAGCTGTTCAAGACCATGGCGGGTGTCGACATGACGCACGTACCTTACAAGGGCAGCGCACCCGCTCTCACCGACCTGATGGGTGGACAAGTTCAGTTGATGTTCGACAACCTGCCGTCGTCCCTGCAGCAGATCAAGGCGGGGAAGCTTCGCGCGATCGCAGTGACTTCCGCGCAGCGCGCTCCGGCGCTGCCGAACGTGCCCACGATCGCCGAGAGCGGACTGCCGGGCTTCGAGGCGAGCTCGTGGTTCGGCATCCTGGGACCTGCAGGCACACCGCCGGCGGTCATCGCTCGGATCAATGGCGAGGTTAACCAATGGTTGCAAACGCCCGAAGCGAAGGAGAAGCTGGTCGCGCAAGGCGCCGCCTCCGCGGGCGGCACACCCGAGCAGTTTGCAGCGCACATTCGCGCCGAGACCGAAAAATGGGCCAAGGTCGTGAAGGTGTCGGGCGCGAAGGTCGATTGACGCATCCGTCCAAGAGCGGGTACGAACGTGCCCGCGATTGGAAACGGATGCGTCATCCCCGCGAAGGCGGGGATCCAGTGTCGTTGATTCGGAGCCAATGACAAAGGCACTGGGTTCCCGCTTGCGCGGGAACGACGGGAGCAAATTGCCAACGATCAGCTACAATTACCCCCATGTCCACCTCTTCCGCCGCCCTCCTCGCCCCCGGCACCCGCGCCGGCGTCGAAGCGCACTCGCCATTGCTGCCGGTCACGCGGGCGATGTTCGATCAGCTGATGGTGCCGTGCTATGCGCCCGCGGCGTTCATCCCCGTGCGTGCCGCCGGGTCGCGGGTGTGGGACCAGCAGGGGCGCATGTACATCGACTTCGCCAGCGGCGTGGCCGTGACCTCGCTCGGGCACTGCCACCCCGCGATCGTCAAGGTGCTCACCGAGCAGGCGCATACGCTCTGGCACGTATCGAACTGGATGACCAACGAGCCCGCGTTGCGGCTTGCCGCGAAGCTCATCGACGCGACCTTCGCCGAGCGCGTGTTTCTGTGCAACTCGGGCGCGGAAGCCAACGAAGCCGCCCTCAAGCTCGCCCGCCGCTACGCGCACGATCACTACGGGCCCGAGAAATTCCGCGTGATCTCGACCTTGAACGCGTTCCATGGGCGCACGCTGTTCACCGTTTCTGCGGGCGGCCAGGCCAAGTATTCATCCGGATTCGGGCCGCCTCCGACCGGTTTCACGCATATCCGCTACAACGATGTCGCCGGTCTCGAAGCCGCCTTCGCGGAGGAAGGTGGCGACGACGTTTGCGCAGTGATCCTCGAGCCGATGCAGGGCGAAGGCGGGATGATCCCCGGCACGCCCGAGTTCCTCTCCGCGGCCCGCCGTCTGTGCGACGAGCACGATGCGCTGCTCATCTTCGACGAGATCCAGAGCGGGATGGGCCGCACCGGGGCGCTGTTCTCGTACATGCAGAAGGGCGTGGTGCCGAACATCCTGACCAGCGCCAAGGGGTTGGGCGGTGGCTTTCCCATCGGCGCGATGGTCACGACCACCGAGATCGCCGGCGCGTTCTCGGTCGGCGTGCACGGCTCCACCTTCGGCGGCAATCCGCTCGCCTGTGCGGTCGCCGGTGCCGTCTTCGATCTGATCAACACCGTCGAAGTGCTCGACGGCGTGAAGGCACGCCACGCGTTGTTCATGGAGGGCCTGCGCACGATCAACGCGCGGCGTGAAGTGTTCTCCGACATTCGCGGCGAGGGCGTGTGGCTGGGATGCGAGCTCGCGGAAGCGTGGCGCGGCAAGGCGATGGATGTCATGCGCGCCGCGGGTGATGCAGGCCTCATGGTGCTGGTCGCCGGGCCCGACGTCGTGCGCATCGCCCCGTCGCTGGTGATCAGTCTGGACGAAATCCTCGAAGGCCTCGCGCGACTGGAAACGGCGCTCGGCAAGGCATTGGTGTGACGGCCCGCGAACGCTGCACGATTGCGTGACATAGGCCCGTCATTCCCGCGAAAGCGGGAATCCAGCGTCTTGCGGCGAACGCCACTGGGTCCCCGCTTGCGCGGGGACGACAAACCCGGATGTTCTACGTTCGCCCGATCGCCCACGTGCTCTCGCTGTCCGAGCGCACCGGTACGGGACTGACTTCGCTGCCGGCCAACGCGGAGCGGCTCGCGCACCGAATCGAACGCTCGCTCGCATCGTTCGCCGGAACGGCCGCCAGGGCGGACGAGTGCTATGTTTTCGTCCTCGTCGACGACGCCGGCGGCGCAGTGGTCGGGATCAGCGCGATCCAGGCGGCGGTCGGGCTGTCCGAGCCCTGGTACAACTACCACGTCGGGACGCAGGTGCACGCTTCGCGCGAGCTCGAGGTGTATACCGCCGCGCCGACCCTTTTTCTCACCAATGATCACACCGGCCACAGCGAGCTGTGCTCGTTGTTCCTGGACTCGCGCTATCGCCGCGCAAGAAACGGCCCGCTGCTCGCCAAGGTCCGGCTGCTTTTCATCGCCGAGTTCGCGGATCGCTTTGCTTCGAAGGTGATCGCGGAGCTGCGCGGCCGCCTCGACGCCAACGGCAAGAGTCCGTTCTGGGAAGGGCTCGGCCGCCGTTTCTTCGCGATGGACTATTCGCGCGCCGACTACCTGACCGGCATCGGCCAGAAAGCGTTTGTCGCCGAGCTGATGCCGCGCCACCCCGTGTACACGAACTTGCTGCCCGAGGAAGCGCGCGCGGTGATCGGCGAAGTGCACGCCCAAACGGAACCTGCGCGCGCCATGCTCGAGTCCGAGGGCTTTCGCTACGAGGGCTACGTCGATATCTTCGACGCGGGTCCGACGCTCGAATGCTTCCGCGACAACATCCACGCCGTTCGGCAAAGCCAGCCGCTGCCGGTCGCGATCGGCGAGGACAATCCCGTTCCCGACAGCCTGACCGACGATGTCCTGTGGCTCGTCGCCAATCGCAACTTCGAGCGCTTCCGCGCCACCGTCGCGCCCGCACCCGCTCGCATCGCGCGCTTTCCGCTGCTGCCGCATGCGGCCACCGCTCTCGGTGTGGCCGCCGGCGACACGGTGCGCGCCGTGCCGCTGTCGCCGCGTGACCGGCTGTGACCGGCATGGCGGCGATCGAAATCAACTTCGACGGCTTGCCTGGCCCGACGCACAACTACAGCGGGCTGGCAGAGGGCAATCTCGCCTCGGAGCGTCACAAGAGCCTCGCTTCCAACCCGCGGCAGGCGGCGTTGCAGGGTCTCGCCAAGATGAAGGCGCTCGCCGATCGCGGATTCGTTCAAGCCATGCTGCCGCCGCACGAGCGGCCGGACGTCGCGGCGCTGCGCGCGCTCGGCTTCAGCGGCGACGACGCACAGGTTTTGAGCGGCGCTGCCCGATCGGCGCCGCAACTCCTCGCCGCGTGCTCATCGGCGGCGGCGATGTGGGTTGCCAATGCCGCGACGGTGAGCCCGTCCGCGGACACGGCTGACGGCCGCGCGCACTTCACGCCGGCCAACCTCGTGTCGCACTTCCACCGCTCACTCGAGGCGCCGACGACCACGCGCGTGCTGCGTGCGATCTTCGCCGATGACCGTCACTTCACGGTGCACGATGCGCTTCCCTCGGTGCCTCAGTTCGGCGATGAGGGTGCGGCCAATCACACCCGGTTTGCAGCCGCTGCCGGTGCCCCGGGGATAGAGCTTTTCGTCTACGGACGCGCCGGGTTCGACACCGCCGCGCACGCCCCGCGGCGCTTTCCCGCGCGGCAGACGCGCGAGGCGAGCGAAGCGGTCGCGCGCCGTCACGCGCTGGCGCCGGAGCGCACGCTTTACGCGCAGCAACATCCGGACGCGATCGATGCCGGCGTATTTCACAACGACGTAGTCGCGGTGGGCAGCGGCAGCGTGCTGTTCTGTCACGAGCGCGCGTTCGTCGAGCAGGAGACGGTACTGCGCGCACTGCGCGATTCGGTCGGCGCCAGTTTCACGCCGCTCGTCGTCAGCGAGCGCGAGGTGAGCCTCCAGCGCGCGGTCGCCACTTATCTCTTCAACAGCCAACTCCTCGCGCGGGCCGACGGCGGCATGGTGCTCGTCGCGCCGGCGGAATGTCGAGAGGACGCGGCCGTCTCCACGCTGCTCGATCGACTCGTGTCGGACGGGGGACCGATCCGCGAAGTGCTGACCTTCGACCTCCGACAGAGCATGCAGAATGGCGGCGGCCCGGCGTGCCTGCGGCTGCGCGTCGCGCTCACGGCGGCGGAACGCAAGGCTGTCCCGGCGCGGATCTGGCTCGACGAGCGGCTTCACGCCGAGCTCGTCGCGTGGGTGGCGAAGCACTATCGGGATCGGCTCGCTCCTGCCGATCTCGCCGACCCGGCGCTGCTCGATGAGAGCCGGCGTGCGCTCGATGAGCTATCGCGGCTGCTTCGCCTCGGATCGGTCTACCCGTTTCAGCGGGTTTAGTTTGTCGCCCCGGCGCAGGCCGGGTTATAGCGGGGCCCAATTTACGGCGACTCGCCTGCCAACCACTTGGATCCCGGCCACAGCCTGCCCCGGCGAAGGCCGGGGCCGGGATGACGCATTTGTTTCCAATCGCAGGCCGCTGCGCGTCCCGCTCTCGGACAAATGCGTCAGTCGAACGCATCCGCCGCGAGGCGAAACAGCAGCGGTACTTCGAGCGTTTTCTCGTGTGAAATGCCGTGCTCCCACAACCCGTCTTCGCCCCAGCAGTCGCCGTGGTCGGCGCAGGCGATGATCGTGTCGTTGGCGAAGCGTGCGAGCAGCGGCTCGAGGACCTTGTCGCACCATTCGATGCAAGCGACCTGCCTGCGTCGGGCCTCGTCCGCGTTGTTGTTCTCGCCGAAAGCCCGCGCGGGGCTGTACGTTGGGTCCCACGGCGCGCCGTCGTAGTAGTACGGCACGTGGGTCTCCGCAAGATTGAGGAACACGAACGCCGGGGTACCCGCCGAGAGCTGCTCCAGCGACGAGTCGATCCATTCCACCTGCTTCTGGAGCTTGGGACCGGCGGCGAAGCCAAAAGTATCGAAGTCGGCGCTGAGAACCTGCCCGGTCGGCCGCGCGGGATTGAACCAGTTGACTGCGCCGGTGCCGATGGTCCGGTAGCCGAGCTTTTTCAGGCCATCGATGATGCTGTGACCCGAAAGCGTGACCAGTGGTGGCGCCGCGCCCGGGTGGCCGCCGCCCTCCATGCGAAAGATCTTGCCGTACTTGGGATTGACGTAGGGTTCCCGGCGGCTGGCATCTCCGGGAGTGAACCCCATGAAGAACGCGGAGTGCGAGCCGAACGTGAAATGCGACGGCGCCTGCGCGCGGTGCAGCGGCGAGAGCGATTTGAGGTTCGGAGCCCGCGCCTCCACGAATGCGTCGTAGCGGCAGGAGTCGAGCGTGATAAAGAGGATGGACCGGGGCATTGCATACGCGGCTCGTTGAGCCGCACCTAGGCGCAGGATGGATCGGGGCGGAATTTTACCGCTTTTCCGGGGCTCCCGCCGCGCAAGCTCTCGTCATCCCTGCCCCGGAATGTTCGACTCCGAGGCAGGGGCGACAAAGATTACAGCAACACCGTCGGCAGAACGCGATGCTGCCGGACCGGCGACCAGAGCACTGCTGCAGCCGAGAGGACGACGCCGAGCCCCGCGACGGCGAGCAGCGTGCCGCGAAGTCCGATCCCCGTCGCGAGTGCGCCGCCGACGAGCGATCCGAGCGGCGCGGAAGCAACGGTCAGGAAACGCATCGTCGCCGTCATCCGCCCGAGCAGCCGGTCGGGCGTGATCGCCTGCCGCAGCGCGAGATAGTTGATCCCGAAGAGGATCCCGCCGAAATCGAAAACGAGCATCGCCACCCCGAGTGCCAACATCGCGGTCCAGCCCGAGCCTCCGAGCAGCGCGAAGATCTGCCAACCCACGACCGTGAGCACGAGCCCGTGCACGATCACCGGACCGATGCCGAATCGCCGCGACAGGCGCTCGGCAAGCGCCGAAGCGATCACGCATCCGAAACCGCCGCAGGCATACGCGAAGCCGATCGCGCCTGCAGAAAGCTGAAGCTCGCGCGTGGCGAACAGGATCAACACGGCAATCTCCATGTGATGCAGGAATTGCCACAGTCCGGCAAGCCACGCGAGCCCCCACAGCGTCCGGTTTCCCCATACGAGCCGCAGACCTTCGCCGATTTCGCGCCACACGCTTCCGGTTTTGCCCGCTCGCGCCACGTCGCTCTTGGCCACGACTTGCCGCAACATCAGCGCAGAGACGAGGAACGAGAACGCGTCGAGCGCGATTGCGAACGGCGCCGTGAGCGTCTGGATCAGGCCGCCCGCCAAACCGGGGCCGATGAGAGCCGCCGAAGTCTCGCCCAGCGCAGTCTTGGCGTTCGCCTCGACCAGGCGCTTGCGGCCGGCCAGCTGGGCGAGAAGCACCTGGTACGCCGCGCCGCCGACGACGTTTTGGACACCGCACAGGAATCCGACCGCGAACAGCAACTCGATCGAGAGCGCGCCGAACCAGGCGAACGCCGGAATCGCTGCCAGCGCGAGCGCGCGCCCAACGTCGGAGGCGATGACGACCGGGAGTTTCCGCACACGGTCGAGCAACACGCCCGCATGGAGACTGAAGAGCGCGAAGGGCAGCGTCTCGAGCGCGATCAGGATCCCCATCTGCATCGGCGAGGCGTGCAGCAGCAGCGCCGCCGTCAGCGGCAACGCGAGATTCGTGATCTGCGCGCCGAACGACGTAATGGTGAGCGAGGCCCAGAGTCTCCGGAAATCGCGGGAGATCCACAGGCCGCGAAACCGCCGGCGAATTTGGGTCGTTATGCGATGGGTCTTTCTCATAGCTTCTTCCTCCGGCCGCAGTGCAAAGCGCGCGGCCGCCGGTCATCCGGCACCGGCGGGAAGCAAGCCTCGGGAATTCGAGCCCGGAGTCTGGTTCCCGCCCTACCCGGCGGGAACCCGACGGGCAGCGATCAGTGCGACAGCGGCGAGAGCATCCCCGACCCGTGGCCGGAGAGGTGTTCGCCCAGGAATACTTCCCACGCGAACGCGCGCGCCGCCGCATTTGCCAAATTCGCAATCGCGGTGACGAAGGTCGTCGGCGTTCTGGTCATGGTGGGAGCATTCCTTGTGTTGTTGTCTATGATGGCCGAATTCATTCGGCCATGACGCATCTTACGCGAATCGCCCCCTTCGGCGCAAGAAATCGCCGCGCCGTTCGCGTGGCCAACGGGTGCGTCAAGCACCTGCGTCTGTCGTATTTGCGCGACGAGGCTTGTCGTTCCCGCGTAAGCGGGAACCCAGCGACTTTGCACCGAACGCCACTGGGTCCCCGCCTTCGCGGGGACGACGATTCCGTTAGCGCGTGGCCTGCTGCCGCTTGAGATCGACATCGAGGTACTTCCACGGATGCTCCCAATAGGCGTGTTTCTTGTAACCGAGCACCCACGGCTGCACGAGCGTGTTCTCGATCGTGTGGAAGCCGAGCCACCACGGGTTGTACGCTGCGACGATCTCGGACATGCGGCGATAGATCTTGTTGCGCTCGGGACCATCGGGCAGACGACGCGACGCGCGGTAGAGCTCATCGTACTCGGGAAGCGAAAACCGCGAGTAGTTGGTCTGACCGATGTTCGGACCGTAAAGGAGCTGCACGAACGCATCGCCCTCGGCGTACAAGTTGATCCAGCCGAGCCGCCACAGCTGCAGCTGCCCAGCCTTGCCCATCTTGAGCAGGTCCGGGAACTTCGACTTGAGGAACTCGATGCGGATGCCAATCGCTTTCATGCTTTTCTGCCAGAGCTCGTCGAAGTCCCGGTCGCGCGACGACGGCGTGGTCGCCATCACCAGCGTGAGAGGCTTGCCATTGGGCAGCTCGCGATAGCCGTCACCGTCGCGATCGATATAGCCAAACCGATCGAGCAGCGCCTTCGCCGCCGCGGGATCGTACTTGAGGTCGACGCTCCAGTTGTCGTCGTGCCCCGGCAAGTTAGGCGGGATCGGCTGCGTAGCCGGCAGCGCCTGCCCCTGATAGACAACGCGGATCATTTCGGGCCTGTCGAACCCGAGCGAGATCGCACGGCGCAAGGCGATCTTCTCCTTGCTGTATCCACCGATGACCGGATCGTCCATGTTGAAGTACGCATACTGCAGCGCGGGCTGGGTGATCCGCGCCAGCGCTACGCCGCGCTCCGCGTACGGCGGGCGAAGATGTCCCGCCATATCGAGCACCGTGTCGGAGAGATCGGAGGGAACGTTGACGTAGTCGAGCGCCCCGCTGTTGAACGCGAGGAGCCGCGGGTTCGACTCCTCGATGATGCTGATCTCGATGCTGCCGACGATCGGCAGCTTCTTGCCGCGCATTTTCGCGACGAGCTCGCGGTCGGCGGGATCGTTGCTGTCGGGGAACGTCTCTTCGCGGTAGTTGGGATTCGCTTCGAGGACGATCTGTTGTCCGCGGCGCCACGACTTGAGCCTGTAGGCTCCGGTGCCCACGGGGTTCGCCATCGCCCAACCGTTGGCGTCTCCGTACGCCTCGATGACCTCGCGCGCCACGGCGGCCATCGGCGACTGCGTCATGTAGCCGAGCATGATGTAGTCGGGCTCGGTAAGCTTCAGCCGCAGCGTGTAGCGGTCGAGCGCCTGCAGGCCTTCGATCGGCGCGTCGTAATCGAATCGGCCGGTCTTTTTCGCCGCCTCGATCACCGCCTCGGCGCCGACGATCTTACCCTGCACGTACCACGAAAACGGTGAGCGCACCTTGGGGTCGATAAGCCGTTTCCACGAATAGACGTAGTCGGCGGCCGTCAGCTCGCGCTTCCTGCCCTTGAACACCGGATCGTCGGCGAAATGGATGCCCGGCTTGACCCTGATCGTCCAGGTACGGCCGCCCTCGGTGATTTCCGGCATCGCCGCGGCGGTGCGCGGCACGCGCTTGTACGGCCGCGTCAGGTAATCGAAGCCGTAGAGCGTGTCGAAGATCGCACGCTGGATGCTGTCGGAATAGAGATCGCTGGTGGCCTGCGGATCGAAGCCCGTCTCGGCGACGATGAACGCGGTGCGGATGACTTTGCTCATGTCGGCCGCGCTGCTGGACAGCGCCAGGAACATGATTGCGGCGGCTATTGCGAAGCGCGGCGGCCAACCGTTCGTCA
>VBCL01000449.1 GCA_005888865.1 Betaproteobacteria bacterium
AAGCGACTTGGAAGAACCAGATCAAGGACACCAGTGGCAAGTCCGTATGGTAACGAGAGCCCCTAGGGCAGGATCGCCGGGGCAATTAGAATGAGCGCGGTCGTCAACCCATTGCAGGGACCGGCGCAAGCCGACCCCGCTGCGCTCATGTCGAGGACGATTTCGGACGCAAGTCTAAGAAAACAATATCGGCTGGATCAGCTGTTCCGTCATGCCACGCGATTTTTCGCCTTTCTGGTGTTGGCGCTGCTGGCCGGAATCCTGATCTCGTTCTTGGTCGGCAGCCTGTCTTCGATACGCACATTCGGGTTCGGATTTTTTGCCAGCGCCGAGTGGAATCCCGTCACCGAGCAGTTCGGAGCGCTCGTACCGATCGTCGGTACGTTGACTACTTCTGCGATCGCGCTCCTCATCGGCATCCCGGTCAGCTTCGGCATTGCGCTTTTTCTCACGGAGCTGTCCCCAAAATGGCTGCGCCGCCCGCTCGGCACCGCCATCGAGCTGCTCGCCGCGATCCCCAGCATCATCTACGGCATGTGGGGATTGTTCGTGTTCGCTCCTGTGTTCGCAAGTCACGTCCAGCCAATCCTCAAGTCGACTTTGGGTACGGTCCCGATCATCGGCATCCTCTTCAAGGGGCCCCCGATGGGAATCGGCGTCCTGACTGCAGGCATTATTCTCGCCATCATGGTCATTCCGTTCATCGCTTCGGTGATGCGCGACGTATTCGAAATTGTTCCGGCAGTATTGAAGGAATCCGCATACGCTCTGGGCTCGACCACCTGGGAAGTGGTCTGGCACGTGGTGCTGCCCTACACCAAGGCCGGGGTGGTCGGCGGGATCATGCTCGGATTGGGCCGCGCGCTCGGTGAGACCATGGCGGTCACCTTCGTGATCGGCAATGCTCACAGGCTGAGCGCTTCGCTCATGGAGCCCGGAAACAGCATCACATCGGCCCTTGCCAACGAATTTACCGAGGCGGTTGGCGACCTCTATCTTTCGGCGTTGATCGAGCTTGGCCTCGTCTTGTTCTTCATAACCTTCGTGGTGTTGGCGTTGTCGAAGCTGCTGTTGCTGCGCCTGGCACGGCGCGAGGGCCGGAAGACCTGACGCGCGCCATGGATCTGTACACACGCCGGCTGTTGATCAATCGCTTCAACCTGACAGTATCGCTGCTCACGATGCTGTTCGGGTTGTTCTGGCTCGGTTGGATTCTCTTTACGTTGTTCAAGGCGGGATTCGGCGGGCTGAGCGCGAAGCTTTTCCTGGAAATGACCCCGCCCCCCGGCAGCGACGGCGGGCTCCTGAATGCCATCATGGGGAGCCTGTTGATGGGCGCAGCCGGGACCGCGCTGGGCACGCCCGTGGGGATCATGGCGGGAATCTATCTCGCAGAATTCGGCAGCCGCGGATGGCTTGCCCCTGTGACGCGCTTCATCAGCGACATCCTGCTGTCCGCTCCGTCGATCGTTGTCGGCCTGTTCAT
>VBCL01000450.1 GCA_005888865.1 Betaproteobacteria bacterium
CTCAACCTGTTGGGCGACTGGATCTCGCTCTACCCGGTGCCCGAGGCGTACAGCCTCGGCGATGTGCTGATCGCGATCGGGCTGGCGATCCTGGTCTTTGTCTCGACCGCAACCCCAACCCGTATAGTGGATTGACCCCGCCGTGATCATCTTCTGGATCTTCACCATCTTCGTGGGCGCCTCCAGCTTTGCGTTCGCGCTCATCTACCTGCAGATGGGAATCCTGGGGTCGCTCCTCTTCGCGGTCGTCTCCATGCTCGTGTGCAGAGGACTGCTGACGCTGTTCAGGCGCTGGCTGATCCTCAGCGAACGCATCGCCGGCGAGAGCAACCCGGACGAGCGCACCATTGAAACCAACCGGGCGATCTTCTGGCGCCGCATGCTGTGGTTGGCGATCCTCGCCTTCTCGTATTTCGCGGGCGCGTACGTCGTCTTCGGCATGGTCCCTGACGAAGCGATCGCCGCGCTGCCGCAGTTCATGGGCACGCTGCTGACCAACCTCGTCTATGTCATGGCCCTGATGGTCGTCAACTTCATGCTTTTCTTTGGCGCGTTCTTCATCTACGGCCGCATCGGCCGCACATACGTCGATCCCGGCGAGGCGAACTACGAAGTCAGGATCGAGGACGTTCGCGGCCAGAAGTCCGCGGTCCAGGAGATGCGCAGGATCCTGCGCCTGATGGAGCAGGGCCGGCTCTACGTCAAGGCGGGTGGCAAGCGGGAGCGCGGGGTGTTGATGGTCGGCCCTCCCGGCACCGGCAAGACCATGCTCGCCAAGGGCATCGCATCCTCGATGCACGTGCCGATCATCATCACCTCCGGCGCGTCGTTCCAGGGCATGTTCCTCGGCATGGACGCGCTCAACGTGTTCATGACCGTGCGCGTGGCCAAGGGCCGGGCCAAGCGATGGGGCGGATGCGTCGTGTTCATAGATGAGTTCGACGCCCTCGGCAGCCGCCGGAGCGGTATGGGCGGCGGCGGAGCCGGTGGACTCGGAGGAATGTTCGGCGGCGGCCAGCTGGGCCTGAACACGCTGCTGGTGCTGATGGACGGCGTCGACAACCCCGGCTACTTCAGGCAGTCGGCGCGCCGCATCGTCAACGTGACCCTCGACGGTCTTTTTCTCCCGCGCCAGATCGGCGCCAACGGGACCAAGATCGGCCTTCGCATACCGGTCCTGCGCGCGCCGCGCTACAACATTCTTTTTGTCGGAGCGACCAACCGGCCCCAGGTCCTCGACGAGGCGGTGACCCGACCCGGCCGGTTCGGCCGCCAGATCATTTTCCGGATGCCCACGAAAGAAGACCGGAAAGACATCGCCGAGCTGTATTTCTCGCGCAAGAAGCACGACGCGGAGCTCGACACCCCGGCGCGCCGCGACGAGTTCGCTCGCGTGACCGACGGTTACTCGCCGGCGATGATCGAGCAGGCGCTGTCTCTCGCCTTGATGTACGCGTTTGAGGACAACCGCGAATCGTTCATTTGGCGCGACATGCGCGAGGCCATGGGCAACATCGAGGCCGGCCTCGCACACCCTGTCGTCTACACCGAGCGGGAACGGATCGCGGTGGCCCGCCACGAACTTGGCCACGCCGTGGCGGCTCGATTCTTCCTGCCCGACGCGGTCTCGGTGCGGCTCTCCATACGCATGCGCTCGGGGTCCCTTGGTCACCACCGCGCCGTGGACAAGGAAGAGGAGTTCTCCCACTTCCGCTCGCAAGCAGCCGGTCAGCTTCGTCACGGCCTCGGTGCGATCGCCTCGGAGCGCGTCTTCTACGGCGAGAACTCGACGGGCGTGAGCCAGGACCTGGTTCAGGCCACCGAGCTGGCGTCTCTGATGATCGGCGTCTGGGGGATGGGACCGGATCCGCTTCCGCAGCACCAGTCGCGACTCGCGGTCAGCATCGGCGACTACCTGGTCTCGGTCGCGGCGGCAATGGGCGACAACGAGCTCCTCGGCGCGAGCAGCCCTGCGGGCAAGGCCCTCGGTAACCCGCGATCGCGCCAGGCCATCGCCCAGGTGCTCGGCTCGGCATTCATCGATGACTGGCGCGTGATGTATGTCAACAAGGAGGCAATCGACCTCGCCGCTGAAGCGCTGATGGCTCAGGGCGAGCTCGTCGGCGACGAGATCGGCGGCCTTCTCGATTCGGTCGGCCTGCGCACTCCAGCCGAAGGCGATCCTTACCCGCAGGAGATCCCTCTTCCCCCAGTGCTCGAGCCGCTCAAGATCGAAGCGGTGCAGACGGCCTGATCCGACTCGGCGCATCGCTCCTCATCGCGGTTGTTCTCGCCGCGGTGCCGTGCGCGGCGGCGGCGCAGGATCCCGGCGCCGGGCCCAACCCCCATCACGAAGCGGCGAGGATCATCGCCGCCGAGCTGGCGATGCAGGACGCGTCCACCAGGCTGGAGGCGCTTGCCGCCGAGAAACCATCGGGGCTGGCCGAGAGCGTCCGTCATGAGCTCGCGGTCTCGGCGG
>VBCL01000463.1 GCA_005888865.1 Betaproteobacteria bacterium
AGGCCTGAAAATGGAAAGGGCTCGCATCGCTGCAAGCCCTTGAATTTTGGTTGCGGGGGCCTGCAACCGGACGCGTCTACGGGTGCACGCGCCTCAGCGCCGGCGCGACCAATAGCCGGGCCGCCGGCTCATATGCGCAAGTGCGAGGATCACGATCTCGTCCTCTCTGACTTGGTAGACGAGAGTAAACGGGAAGCGATCCAGCACCGCAACGCGGCGGTCAGCCGATCTCTCCACTGAGGCGCTGCGTGCGGAAACTGGAGGATCGTTTCGAGAACCGCGTCGATCTCTTCGAGCTCGGCTCCGAGGCCGGCGCTGCACGACTCGTAATAGTCGACCTCGTGATCGATCTCGGCGACCGCGAGTCGATGGATTCGAAGGTTCAACGATTCGCGCGGGCGGCGCGGCGCTGGCGGATGTGCGCGCGATACTCGTCGAACGTCATCGTATCGGCAACGCCCCGGTCGACCTCGGCACCGCGACGCTCGATCTCGGCGTCCCACGCTTGCGCGGCGCCGGCCTCCGCTTCGCCGTCGAGGCTACGGATCAGCTCGTGCGCAAGGCGCGCACGTTCCTCCGCCGGGAGGCGAAGAATGTCGGCAAGAATGTCAGTCGCGCTCATGCGAAATATTCTACCCATTTTCGGAGGTGCGTGTTCCCGCCTGCGCAGCGCGCGTGCGTCGAAAACTCATGCTCGCCGATGGCGTTCCGACGGTCCGGGATTGCGGAGGGCTGCAGCCGGACCCGTCTGCACATTCATAAAGAAACACCTGAGAGCGGTGCGCCGCAGGACCAGTCCGCGCGCCGTCCGCTTTTTTGCGCTGCAGTTCGCCGTCGGTGATTTCGCGCGTCTAGGCGAGGCCCTGAACGCCCGTTTACGGACCCGTTGCTGCCGGTCAGGCTCAAAAGAAGCGGACATTCGCGGGCTTCGCTGCGCGGCGATAGGCTGTCGTTAGCGTTGCGAGCGCGGCTGATCGAATGGCGGGCGTTAGCAGGCCCTCCTTCCTTAACTCGGGAATCGCTTCTACGGGAGAACGTAATCGCTCATCAGCCAGTGTGGTGGGGTTGGTTGATCGCCAGCGGCACGGTGAAGGCGAACGTCGAGCCGTTCCCCACCTGGCTCTTGACCCAGATTCTTCCGCCGTGGAGTTCGATAAATTTCCTTGAGATCGCCAGGCCGAGCCCAGTCCCCTCCACCTTTTTCGATGACGTCCCGACCTGTCTAAATTCCTCGAACACCGCCTCCTGATCCGCGGGGGCGATGCCCACACCCGTGTCCGTCACTGAAATCTCCACCGCGCCCTCGTGCACGCGGGCCCGAACGTCGATCTGTCCGCCCTCCGGCGTGAATTTCAACGCGTTGGAAAGGAGATTCAATAGCACCTGTTTCACCTTCCGTTCATCCGCGTGGATCATTCCTAGGCGCTCGTCGATCGTGCGCACCACCGCGATCCCACGTCGGTGGGCCCGTTCCTTCACCAGCATCAGTGCGTTCTCGATTGCACTCGGCAGGTCGAAGTCGGTTGGCTCCAGTTCCATCCGCCCCGCTTCGATCTTGGAAAGATCGAGAATGTCGTTGATGAGGGACAGAAGGTGCCGTCCCGACTCCAGAATGTCACCCAGATATTCCGCCTGCTTTTCGTTGATCTCGCCGAACATCCTCTCCGAGAGGACCTCTGAGAAGCCGATGATGGCGTTGAGGGGCGTTCGCAGCTCGTGCGACATGTTGGCGAGGAACTCGCTCTTGTGCTGGCTTGCCGTTTCGAGTTGCCTGCCTTTCTCCTCGATCTCTCGGAAGAGTCGCGCGTTCTGGATCGCCAGGGCCGACTGCGTCGCAAAGGTTTTCAGGAGGTCAATGACCGGCTGTGCAAACTCACCGGCGTTGTTCCGGTTCACGACCAGTCCGCCGAGCAGGTGGTCCTCTCGCAGCAGCGGCACCGCCAGCAGCGATCGATAGCCCAACCGAATGAGCAGCTCTCGAACCCGGCTCTGGTATAGCGCTTCGTCGGCGATGTCGCGGATCTCGACCGGCTCGCCGGTGACCGCCATCCGCCCCAATGCGCCTTCGCCCTTCGGGGTGGGCGCGGCCCGCAGCGCCTCAACCAATTCATCGGGCAGTTGGTCCGTCGCGTGCAGATAAAACTGCTCGCGCGCTTCGTCGTACTCGTAGATCGCACCGCCATCCATGCCGGCAAGCGTGGTCGCGCGGGAGACAATGGTGCAGAGCACGGTCTCCAGGTCCAGCGTCGAGCTGACTGCCTGCCCCACCTCACCCAGCGCGCGCAGTTCTCCGACGGACTTTGTCAGCTCCGCGGTCCTTGCCGCGAGTTCCTTGAAGAGTCGAACGTTCTCGATCGCAATCACCGCCTGGTCGGCGAAGGTCTTCATGAGCTCGATACGGTTCTCGTCGAGCGGCCAAGTGCCCGCTCGCGAGACGCCGATGCCGCCGATCGCCCGCCCTTCGCGCAGCAAGGGAACACTGAGCGAGCTGCGGAGGCCGAGTGCCCGCATGACCTCGTGCGAGTACTCGCGGTCTTCCTCCACGTCGGCAATGTGTACTGGCGCTGCGTCGAGGATCGCTCGCCCGATCCCGATCTCCCGTCCGAGT
>VBCL01000464.1 GCA_005888865.1 Betaproteobacteria bacterium
TCGTCCTGCACGGCAAAGATGTCGTCGAGCTCGCGGTCGTACGTCTCCGACCAGAGATGTGAATCCGACGCGACCTGAATGAGCTGCGCGGTGATGCGTACGCGTTTTCCCGACTTGCGGACGCTGCCTTCGAGCACCGTGGCGACGTTGAGCTTCTGCGCCACCGTCGGGATGTCGACGCCCTTGCCCTTGAAGGAGAAGGCGGAGGTCCGCGACGCGACGCGCAGGCCGCGGATCTTAGCCAGCACGTTCAGCAATTCTTCCGACAAGCCGTCGGCGAAGTACTCGTTCTCCTCGTCCCGGCTCATGTTCACGAACGGCAGCACCGCGATCGAGGGCGTTTCCTTGTCCGCCGGCGCGACCTGGGACTTGAGCGGCGGAAAGCTCTGCGGCAGGTCGGGATGACAGATCTGGAACACGTCTTCCGGCCGACCGAGGTCCTTCAGGCCGTGCGAGCCGAGCGCCTTCACGCTCGCGAGCGGCGGCAACTGGTCGCGGCAGAGGTCGTGCGTCACCTCGGAGAGGAGCGTCTGGCCGCCGTGACCGGCCGCGAGCAAGCGCGCGACCCGGTTGAGCGGCGCTCCGAAATAATCGCCGTCGCGGAGCTCCACCGCGCCCGAATGCAGCGCCATGCGCACGCGGAGCTTCGCTGCTTCGGGCCACGGCTCGCGATGCAGCGCGCGCTGCGCGTCGAGCGCCGCGGCGAGCGCGTCGGATGCCGTATGGAACGCGGCGCAGAACGCGTCGCCGCCCGTCTTGAACACGTGTCCTTCGTGATCGTCGATGCAGTGCTTGAGCAGCGCATCATGTCGCGCGAGTGCCGCGCGCATCGCCGCGGCGTGCGCTTCCCACAGGCGCGTGCTGCCCTCGATGTCGGTGAACAGCAGCGTGACGGTGCCGGTTGGAAGCTCTGCCATTATGGGGTATCGCCGCCGGGAGAGCGGTTTCCACGAATGATACCCGTTGCCGCTCCACGCTGACACCGAGCCGCGTTTTCCGGAAAGCTTGAACGGGACTAGCCTTCCTTGTAGCTTGTACCCTCATGAAGCCGAACGCAGCCTTGCTGAATCAGGCGCTCGAGCTGCACCGCGCCGGCCGGCTGGATGACGCTGCCGCGATTTATCAGCAGCTGCTTACGGATAATCCAAACCATGCGGATGCCGCGCACTTGCTCGGGCTCGTGCGCTTCCGAAACAACGATTTCGATTCGGCGATCCGCCTGATCCGGGGCGCCGTCGAGCGCGACCCGGACAACCCGATTTACCACGCCAATCTCGGCAACGTGTTCAAGGATGCAGGCCGATCGAGCGACGCCATCGCGGCGTACCGGCGCGCGCTGGAGCTCAATCCCGGTGACGCCGCGAGCCACAACAACTTGGGATTCGTCTTGCAAGCTGGCGGCATGATCGAGGAAGGGATCGATCACTATCGGAAGGCGATCGACCTCAGGCCGGACAACTATCGCGCGCACTACAACCTTGGCAATGCGCTCTTCCTGACCGGCGAGAACGAACCAGCGGTTGCCGCGTTCCGCGAAGCAGCGAGGCTCAATCCCCAGTTCGTCGACGTCTGGGACCATCTTGGAACCGCATTGCAAAGACTCGGCCGGGCGGCGGAAGCCGAGGCCTGCTTTCGCCGCTGGACCGAGATCGACCCCGACTCGGCCGACGCGTTTCACGCCCTCGCCCTCGATCTCCAGCAGCAGGGTCGGATCGACGAAGCGTTCGCCTGCTATCAACGCGCCATCGCATTGCGGCCCGATTTCCTGCCTGCTGCGGCCTCTGCGCTTTGGCTGGCGCAAAGACTTTGTGACTGGACTGCGACCTCAGCCTATTCCGAGCTCGTGCTTCGCCGCGCCGCCGAAGAGCCCCACGCCGTGTCGCCCTTTCAGCTCATGTCGTTGCCGGGCGCAACCCGCGCGCATCTGCTCGCCGCGGCGCGCGCTCACTCCGCGACGATCGCGGCAGAAAGACGCATGCCGCAAGACATCGGGCGGTTCGGGCGACCGTCGCGCATGCGCGTAGGTTATCTCTCGAGCGATTTTCACGGGCATCCGATCGCGTATCTGACCGCGGAAGTCTTCGAGCTGCACGACCAGAATCGCTTCGAAGTGTTCCTCTTCTCCTATGGGCCGGATGACGGCAGCGCGATGCGGAGGCGGCTCGAGACGGGTTGCGACCACTTCATCGACCTTGCGGGGATTTCGGATGATGCGGCCGCGCAACGGATCCACGACGAGCGCATACAGGTTCTCGTCGACCTCAAGGGTTACACCGCCGATGACCGTCCGCACATCGCTGCCGGTCGGCCGGCACCGGTTCAGGTCAACTGGCTCGGGTTTCCGGGTTCGATGGGCGCCGATTGGATCGATTACCTGATCGCCGACCCGTATGTCATCCCGCATGAACACGATGCCGATTATGCGGAAAAGGTCGTGCGTCTGCCGCATTGCTACCAGCCCAACGACCGCAAGCGTCCCGGTGGGGCGGTCGGGCTGTCGCGGAACGCGTGCGGGTTGCCGGCGACGGGTCTGGTCTTCTGCTGCTTCAATCAGAGCTACAAGATCGAG
>VBCL01000065.1:0-437 GCA_005888865.1 Betaproteobacteria bacterium
CAAGCCTTCTCCGCGGCGTACAACGCGCGGCCCAGGTCTTCGACGAGATCGTCGGGATCTTCGAGCCCGACCGACAGGCGGATCGTGCCCTCGGTGATGCCGGCGGCGCGCAGATCCTCGGCCGAAACGCGGAAGTGAGTCGTCGATGCCGGATGGATGACGAGCGACTTCGCGTCGCCGACGTTGGCGAGGTGAGAAAAAATGCGCAGCGACTCGATGAAGCGGCGGCCCTGGTCGCGCGTGCCGCGGATCGAGAAGCTGAACACCGCGCCGCAGCCTCGCGGCAGGAGCGCTTGCGCCAGCACATGGTCGGGATGCTGCGGCAGCTCGGGATAGCCGACCGCTTCGACAAAGGGATGCGCGGCGAGGAACGCGACGATCTTGCGCGTATTGTCGACATGCCGCTGCATGCGCAACGGCAGCGTCTCGATACCCTG
>VBCL01000065.1:450-10389 GCA_005888865.1 Betaproteobacteria bacterium
ATCGGAGCCATGCAGGCGCCGAAATCCCGAATCCCCTCCCGTCGCGCCCGCAGCAGGAATGCCGCGGTCGTGGATTCCTCGGCAAAGACCATGTCGTGGAAGCCGGCGTAAGGCTCGGTCAGGGTCGGAAACTTCCCTGCGCTTTTTCCCGGCTCGTCCCAGACGAATCGACCGCCATCGACCAGCAGTCCGCCGATGACCACGCCGTGGCCCGACAGAAACTTGGTCGCCGAGTGATAGACGAGATCGGCACCGAGCTCGAACGGACGCATGAGGTACGGCGTGGTGAACGTCGAGTCGACGAGCAGCGGCAGCCCGTGCTCGTGGGCGAGCTCGGCCACCCGCGGCACATCGAGCACCTCGAGCCCGGGGTTACCCAGCGTCTCGCCGAACAGCAGTCTCGTGGTTGGCCGGATCGCACGACGCCAGGCATCGAGATCGCGCGGATCGACGAAGGTCGTGTCGACACCGAAACGCGGCAGCGTGAACTCGAGCAGATTGTGCGAGCCGCCATAGAGCGAGCGCGAAGCGACGATGTGCGATCCCGCGCCCATCAGTGAAACGATGGCCAGATGCAACGCGGCCTGCCCGCTCGCCACCGCGATGGCACCCACGCCGCCTTCCAGCGCGCTGATGCGCTCCTCCAGTACGGCGCAGGTCGGGTTGGAAATGCGGGAGTAGACGTGCCCCGCGCGCTCCATGTTGAAAAGCGCCGCGGCATGATCGCTGTCGCGAAATACGAAGGACGCCGACTGGTAGATCGGCGTGGCACGTGCGCCGGTCGCCGGGTCTGGACGCGCGCCCGCGTGCAGCGTCAGCGTATCGAAGCGGGTCGTCTTGGGTTTGGTCATCGTCCGCGGGAGGGGCCGTTCCGAGTCGGCCTGCCGCTGCCGAGTATGTTAGCGCATCGGCGCGGTAAGCAGGCTAGGCGAACGGCACTTGGCGCAAAACGCGCATGGGCATACACTCCTTATTGAGAAGAAGGGGCAACCAAAGGAGAAAACAATGCAGCGCAAGGCTTCCGCCCGCTGGCAAGGCACGGTGAAGGAAGGTGCGGGAACGATCAGCACGCAAAGCGGCACACTCAAGGATACGGCCTATTCCTTCACTGCCCGCTTCGGAGACGGCAAGGGCACCAACCCCGAAGAACTGATCGCCGCTGCGCACGCCGGCTGCTTCACCATGGCGCTCTCGTTCATGCTCAACAACGCCGGATTCACCGCGGATGCGATCGACACCGAGGCGGCGCTGACGATGGAACAGGCGAATGGCGCCTGGACGATCAATTCCATTCATCTCACGACGCGGGCGCGGGTGCCGCAGATCGACGCTGCGAAATTCGCCGAGATCGCCGGTAACGCCAAAGCAAACTGTCCGGTCTCGCGAGTGCTCAATGCGACGATCACGATGGACGCGCGCCTAGTGGGTTGAGGAACCAAGGCATGGCAGCACCGCCGCCGCAGATCATCAAGGGTCGCGGCGCCACGTTCAATCCCGGCAATCGCTTCCGTCGCGACACGCGCGAGGAGGTCGATGACGGCTGGAACACGCCGGCGCCCGACGAGAGCGACGAACCGGCGCCGCTCAGGACGACAGTCACGATTCAGAACGCGCGGACCATCATCGCGCGCAACGACTCGCCGGACCTCCCTTTCGACCGGTCGATCAATCCGTACCAGGGCTGCGAACACGGCTGCGTATATTGCTATGCGCGGCCGAGCCACGCATACCTCGATCTGTCGCCGGGACTGGACTTCGAGACGCGGCTTTTCGCCAAGCCGGATGCGGCGCTCCTGCTGCGCGGGGAGCTTTCGCGGCCCGGCTACCGTTGCGAGCCGATTGCGCTCGGGACCAACACCGACCCGTACCAGCCGATCGAGCGCGAATGGAAGATCACGCGCCAGATCCTCGAAGTGCTCGCCGAGTGCGAACATCCGATCATGATCACCACCAAGGGCGTACTCATCGAGCGCGACCTCGACCTGCTTGCGCCGATGGCGGCGAAGAACCTGGTGCGCGCGTGCGTCTCGATCTCGATGCTCGACCGCGATCTCGCGCGCAAGCTCGATCCCCGCGCCCCCACGCCGCAGCGGCGCCTCGAAATCATCGAGGCGCTGGCGAAGGCCGGCGTGCCGGTCGGCGTAAACGTCGCGCCGGTCATCCCGCAGCTCACCGACAAGGACCTGGAGGCGATTCTCGAAGCCGCGGCGTCACGCGGGGCACGGTCGGCCATGTGGACGATGCTGCGCTTGCCGCGCGAGGTGAAGGACCTGTTTCGCGACTGGCTCGCGAAGCATTATCCGTTGCGCGCCGAACATGTGATGAGCCTGGTGCAGCAGGTGCGCGGCGGCCGCGACAACGATCCGGCGTTCGGGTCGCGAATGCGCGGACAGGGCCTGTTCGCCGATCTGATCGCGCGTCGCTTCGCGCTGGCGTGCAAGCGGCTGGGCTTGAACGAGGACCGCACGCTGCGGCTCGACACGACGCGCTTTCGCCCGCCCAGGGGGCCGGCGAGCGCCCAGCTCGATCTCTTCTAGCCCAAAAAGAGACCTTGCGGCGGCAAACGAGCCCGCCTACTTCGAACATAGAGTCAACGTCGGTCTCGGCCCCCTCGCCCGCGACGATCCCTGATCGGGTTGTCGCGCTCACGGTGTCAGCGGAACGCCGACATCGACGCGCGCGGCGTCGTCTGCGAGTTCCTGCGGACATTAAAAATCTTTAACCTTTTGTCGCCACTTGGGTTGCAACCGCGCATCGCTCGCCAAGTCTCAATTCCTACGAGGCGTTGGTCGTGCGATGGTGGACGTCGCCGAAGCGCACCCGCCCTCGAACCGGAAAGGAGTCTACGCAATGAAACCATCGAAGAGATCCATCGGAATCGTTGGCGTGCTCGCGGCCGGCGTGCTGCTCTCGCCACTCGCCGCGGCACAGGATTCGAGCGCGCCCAGCGATAACCGCGCGGCGCAGGCCTGGCGCGATCTGCAGCAGAAGACGCAGGACAATTTCCGCCAGGGACAGCAGCGCATGCGCGACGCCATGTCGCACGTGCAGGTCACTCCTCCACAGACGTTCCGGAACGACACGGGTCAGTGACTATGCGCTGATGCATAGCGTATCGACGGGGCGGCTCGCGAGCCGCCCTTTTCTTGTGCCGACCTCGACGGCGACTCATCGGACTTGCCACTGCGCACGGCCCGGCGCACCATCTAGGCTCTTTACGCCATGTCCGACGAACCGATCGCGCGAGGACTGGAGGCAGCGCAAGCGCTGAGCGTGCGTCTCGCGCGCTGCTATACCGGAGCGGTCCACGACGTGCTGCGCATGATGGGGCATGAAGACATCGTGCTGCCGCCGCAGATCAAACCAATCGCTCCCGGAACCAAGCTCGCCGGTCCGGTATGGACGGTCGCGGGGCGCATCGATCGCGGCAGGACGCGCGACGAGACGTTGCGGGCATGGTGCATGCTGCTCGCGCGCGCTCCGGCAGGGCACGTCATTGTCTGTCAGCCAAACACTCATGAGGTCGCGCTGATGGGCGAGCTCTCTGCCCAGACGCTCGCAGCGCGTGGCGTGCTCGGCTTCGTGGTCGACGGCGGCTCGCGCGATACCGAGCTCGTGATCGAGCAGGGATTCCCGGTCTTCTGCTCGTTCCTCACGCCTGCCGACATCGTCGCGCGCTGGATCCCTGACCGCTTCGGCGAGCCCGTGACCATCGGCAGCGTCGACATCGCCACCGGGGATTTCCTGCTCGGCGACCGCGATGGTGTCGTGATCATTCCGCGCGAGCTCGCTGCCGAGGTCGTCACCCGGACCGAAGAGGTGGTCTCGACCGAGAGCGAGATGCGGCAGGCGCTGATCAGCGGCATGGACCCGGTCGCCGCCTACGACAAGTACGGCAAGTTCTGAAGGGGGATTGCGACGGCGCAAGCGGGCGCCGCCGCATGCGAAGCGCTACACTATCGTCCGTACGGTCCGGCCGGCGCAGGCGCCACTGCGATCGGTAGAGAGGTCGACGAGCCTGGGGGCAAGCGATGAAGAAGCCGCTGTACAAGCATCTCTACGCGCAGGTGCTGTTTGCGATCATCTGCGGCGTGATCCTCGGGCATTTCTGGCCGCAGACCGGCGAAGCCATGAAGCCGCTCGGCGATGCGTTCATCAAGCTGATCAAGATGATCATCGCACCGATCATCTTCTGCACCGTTGTCACCGGCATCGCCGGCATGGAGGACATGAAGAAGGTCGGCCGGGTCGGCGGCAAGGCGCTCCTCTATTTCGAGGTCGTCAGCACGCTCGCGCTGATCATCGGACTCATCCTCGTCAACACGATCAAGCCCGGCGCCGGGTTCAACGCCGACCTGACGACCCTCAACACCAAGGACCTCGCCAGCTATACGACCGCAGCGAAGTCGCAGAGCACGGTCGAATTCCTGATGAACGTGATTCCCAGCACGGTCATCGACGCGTTCGCCAAGGGCGAGATTCTGCAGGTGCTTCTGTTCTCGGTATTGTTCGGGCTCGCGCTCTCCTCGGCGGGTCAGAAGGGCAAGCCGGTCGTGCGTTTCATCGACGAATTCGCGCATGCGCTTTTCATTGTCGTCGGCTTCATCATGCGCGCCGCGCCGATCGGAGCGTTCGGTGCGATGGCGTTCACGATCGGCAAGTACGGGGTCGCATCGCTGATTCCGCTCGCCAAGCTGATGGGCAGCTTCTACCTGACCTGCCTGCTTTTCATCCTGGTCGTCCTCGGGCTGATCGCCCGTTTCGTCGGCTTTTCCATCCTGCGCTTCATCGTCTACATCAAGGAAGAGCTGTTGATCGTGCTCGGCACGTCGTCGTCGGAGTCCGTGCTGCCGCGGATGATGGCCAAGATGGAAAAGCTAGGCTGCTCGAAGTCGGTTGTGGGGCTGGTGATTCCGGCCGGTTACTCGTTCAACCTCGATGGCACGTCGATCTACCTCACCATGGCGGCGCTTTTCGTGGCGCAGGCGACCAATACCGACCTGACGCTCTTCCAGCAGCTCACGATCCTGGCGGTGTTGTTGCTGACATCCAAGGGCGCTTCGGGGGTGACCGGCAGCGGCTTCATCGTCCTCGCGGCGACGCTCTCGTCGGTACCGACCATCCCGGTCGCAGGCCTGGCCCTGATCCTCGGCATCGACCGCTTCATGTCGGAAGCGCGTGCGCTCACCAACCTCATCGGCAATGGCGTCGCGACGGTCGTCGTGTCGAAATGGGAGAAGGAGCTCGACCACGCGCAGATGGAACGTGGATTGCGTCGCGACGTCGAGGGAGAGCTCGAGGCGGAGGCGCGGCTCAGTCACGCGGCGGCAAAGACCGCAGAGAAGCCCGCCTAGCCTCCTAGTACGCCATGCATATCGAAGCACGCTTGCAGCAGCTCGGACTCGCGCTGCCTGCTCCGATCGTGCCGCCTGCCGGGGTTCGGTTACCCTTCGCCTTCGTACACGTGCGTGGCACGCGCGTGTTCGTCTCCGGCCATGGGCCGCAGAACGTCGATGGTTCGATTGCCGGGCCGCTGGGGAAGCTGGGACGCGAGCTCTCCCTCGACGAAGGCTATCGCGCGGCAAGGCTAACCACGCTGGCGATTCTGGGCAGCCTCAAGCGCGAGTTGGGCGACCTCGATCGCGTGCGGTCGTGGCTGCGCGTGTTCGGAATGGTGGCGTCCGCTCCGGGTTTCGGCCAGCAGCCCGCGGTCATCAACGGCTGCTCGGACCTGATCCTCGAGCTCTATGGCCCGGATGCCGGCAAGCACGCTCGATCGGCGGTCGGCATGGCGGAGTTGCCGTTCAATATCCCGGTCGAGATCGAAGCCGAGGTCGAGATCGAGGCGTAGGGAGCCTCTCGTCTCAAGTCCGTTCGTGGTGAGCTTGTCGAACCATGAACGGACAGCGAGCCGCCGCCCCCTTCGACCTTGCTCAGGGCAGGCTTCGACAAGCTCAGGGCGAACGGTTAGCTCCTTCAGTGCTGCCCGGACGCCACTATAGCGCTGCCTCCAGCAGACATCCGAATTCGCGCGCGAAGTCGATCGAGACGCGCGCGTGCACCGCGCCCTGCTTGTCGAAAAAGCGTTGCGTGCCACGCCGCGCGAACACACCCTCGTGCCAGACGTTTGGATGGATGTACAAGCCCTGTCGTCCGTCGAAGCGGAAACACACGAAGTCCTCGGGTCTGACATCGTCTCCAGGCAACGCGAGGGGTACGACATAGGGCGAGGCATCGAGCGGGAAAAAGAGCTGGCCGCCGTCCGGATGGTAGTTCGCGTGCCAGAGGAGAATGCACCCGGGATCGCGGCGATGAGTCCGATCGGCGCGCGCCGGCTCGGTCGCGTAGGCGAGGATGTACTCGCCGCCGACGGCGTCGTTGCGGCCAAGCAGGATATCGCCCTGCCACTCGCTGACGAACACACCTTCGGTGGTGCCGCCCTGATCGCCGGTGTCCGCATCGACCGCGCGCCAACCCTGCGCCGGCCAGCGCACGATCTCGACCGCGCAGCGCGTCCGATCGTCGACCAGGCGACCGAAGCCTTCCAGCGTTTCGGGCGACGCATCGATCACCGGCATCGGGACCCGCGAAAGTCCAGCCGGCAGCTCCGGGTTGAGGTAGTCGAAGGCGCGCGGAGCGCTCGCCGCCGATGCGTTCGGCACCGCTCTCTTGTCGAGTCCAGCTGCCGCCATTCGAATGGACTCCCGAGCTTCCGCGCAGCTTCTTAGGGGCAGCGCTAGTTGGTGCAATCGGCGACCCGGTGCGCGCTGATCACCTGGCTCGTCGTCCCGGTCTTGCCGGTGGTCCGCGTCTCGACCTGGTATGCGGTATCACTGTCGGCCGTGAGCACCGACGTCTTGCTGAAGGACATCGCCCCGGAGGGCAGCTTCACCGTGCAATCGGCGCTGTAGGTCCAGGTCGACCCGGCATGGGTGGTCGGCGAGAGCTTGCAGCCGATCTTCTGCAACGTCGTCTGCTGTCGCTTCAGCTCCTCGCCGGGGTCGAGACATTCGCTGGCGCCGTACGTGTTGCCGTCTGCGGCGCGTTGGTACTCCCACAACCCCTGGCGAAACGCCGGCACATCCTGTGCGAGCGACATGCGCGGCATGGCCACCAGCAGGATGGCAAACGCAACCACGAGCACCGGGCCCGATCGACTCGGCGCGATCGCGGATCTGCTCATCGTCATCAAGGCGACTCCTTCGGAGAGGGGACGCTCGGTACAGTTTCCCGGCCAAGCTCGCGCGCCGGCTTGCGCCGCAGTCGCCACGTCTCCTTGACGACGTCGAGCAACGCGCGGATCAGCGGATCGAGCTCGCGTGAGCGCAAATACACGAACCGCAACATCGTGCCGATCCGCGTATCCTGCCACAGGCAGACCTCGCCCGCTTGAGCCTTCTGCAGCGCGACCTCCTCGCGCATCAGCGCCACCCCTGCGCCCGAGGTGACGAGCGAGCTCACGACCGCTTCGTCATCCGCGCCGATCAGCCGCGTCGCCTCGACGCCGTGCTCGCTGAACAGCGTCGCGGCGAACTGATGATGACTGCTGACCGGCGGCGGCATGATCCACGGCAACTCGGCAATTTCCGGCCAGCCCGCCCGTTCGACGCGTTCGCGCCACGCGGCAGGCGCAACGATGCGATAGACCATCTCGCGCAGCGCCACGCCTGCCACCTGCGGGTACGGCATGTTGCCGTAGTAGAAGCTCGCCTCCAGCGTGGCGTCGCGCACGCGCTGGAGCGCGACGCCGGTGATCTCATGCTGGAAGTCGATCTCGAGCAGCGGATAGCGCTCGACGGCAACGTTCATGAAATCCCCGAGACGGATGAAGTCCGGGTCCGACAGTGTGCCCAGCCTCGCCCTGCCCGATATTCCTCCCTTGAGCGCCTGCGCTTCGGCCTGGAAGGCCTGCGCCTCGGCGAGGATCCTGTCAGCGCCCGCGAGCAACCGCTTGCCGGCGGCGGTCAGGGTCATCCCGGTCGATGTTCGCTCGAACAACGTCAGGTCGAGCTCGTCCTCCAATGCCCGGATCTGCGCGGACAGGGCGGGCTGACTGATGTGCAGCTTCTCGGCCGCGCGGGTCAGGTGGCCCGTCTCGGCAACGACCACGAAGCTCCTGAGGCGGTTGAGCTCCATCGCGGGTTCTCCGGACAAGGCCCATTGTAGCAACAATAGTCGTTGCAACAATGACTTAGCATTGATCGGCTGCGGCGATCGTCAGGATTCAAACAAGCGATTGGATTTTGGCCGAGCAGACCCTTATCTTGCTCCAAATGCAAGAGAGAACTGACACCATGTTCAATCGACCATCGCGGCGACCCGACATGGAGGTGACCGATCTGCTGGCGGCCCTTACCGCGCAAGGCTTGGCTGGACCCGCGCCAACGCCGCGTGAGGACGATCCGGAGCCCGGGTGTCCCCGCGGGGCGTGGCTTGCTCGCTGGCTGGAACGCCGCGTGGCTCGATAAAGGAGTGAATCGATGAAATACGTTTCAGGCTTGTTCGATTGGTTGAGCAGTGGGATCGCCGAAGGCGAGCGCATGCGGCGCGACGCGTACCTCGCGCAAGCAAGCGATCACTGCGACCTCGAATATCGGATGCAGGCGCTGGAGCGCGACGCAGTGCTTGCGCGCGGGCTCTGGTAGGCGCTGGGCCCGACGCGCTCCTAATGGCTTTCGCGACCGACCTTGGCGCCCGAGTTGCCAACCAGGAAATCGAGATCCACACCCTGATCGGCCTGTAGCACCGTCCTGCAATACAGCTCGACCCAGCCTCGATCGGCATGCGCCTTGGGTGGCCTCCAGCGTTTTCTGCGCCGCGCCAGCTCTTCGTCCGAAACGTGGAGGACAAGCTTGCGCTTCCCCACGTCGAGCTCGATTACGTCTCCGGTCTCGACCAGCGCCAGCGGACCGCCGGCAGCAGCCTCCGGTGCGGTATGCAGCACGACCGTGCCATACGCGGTTCCTGACATCCGCGCGTCTGAAATCCGCACCATGTCGGTGACACCCTGCTTCAGTATTTTCGCCGGCAAGGCGAAATTGCCGACCTCGGGGAAGCCCGGGTAGCCCTTCGGCCCGCAGTTCTTGAGCACCAGAATCGACGTCGATTCGACGTCGAGCTTCGGATCGTCGATGCGTCGGTTGAGATCATCGATATCCTCGAACACCAGCGCGCGGCCCTTGTGCTTCATGAGCTTCGGGGTCGCCGCCGAGGGTTTGAGCACGGCGCCATTCGGCGCCAGATTCCCGCGCAGGACCGCGATCCCGCCCTGCGGCTTGAACGGCTTGCCCAGCGGCGTGATGACTGCTGTGTTGTAATTGACCGCGTCCTTGACGTTGTCCCAGATCGTTTCCCCGTTGACGGTCAGCGCGCCCTTGTGGATGTGCTTGCCGATCTCGCGGATCACTACCGGCAGTCCGCCCGCGTAGTAGAAATCCTCCATCAGGTACTTTCCCGACGGCATCAGGTTCACGAGGCATGGGACGTCGCGGCCGAGCCGGTCCCAGTCATCGAGCGAGAGCTTGACGCCGACGCGGCCGGCGATCGCCAGCAGATGGACGACCGCGTTGGTCGAGCCGCCGATTGCGCCGTTGACCACGATCGCGTTCTCGAACGCCTCCTTGGTGAGGATCTTCGATACCCGCAGGTCTTCGTCGACCATGGCCACGATGCGCCGGCCCGCCATTCGTGCGAGAACGCGCCGTCGCGAGTCGACCGCGGGAATTGCGGCGTTGGTCGGCAAGCCCATGCCGAGCGCCTCGACCATCGATGCCATCGTCGAGGCCGTCCCCATGGTCATGCAGTGCCCGGCCGAGCGCGACATGCACGACTCCGCCTCGATCAGGTCGCCTTCGTTCATCGCGCCCGTCTTGAGCATCTCGGTGAATTTCCAGACGTGGGTACCCGAGCCGATGTCCTCTCCGCGGAATTTGCCGTTGA
>VBCL01000465.1 GCA_005888865.1 Betaproteobacteria bacterium
GATTTGCGGAATCGTCACGTGCGATTCGTCGATGAAAGCGATGGCCTTCGGCGGCAGGTAGTCGATGAGCGTGGGCGGCGGCTCGCCGGCCTTGCGCCCCGACAGGTGGCGCGAGTAGTTCTCGATGCCCTTGCAGAAACCGATCTCGAGCATCATCTCGATGTCGAAGCGCGTGCGCTGCTCGATGCGCTGCGCCTCGATCAGCTTCACCTGCGAGACGACGAAGCCCTTCTGTTGCGCCAGCTCGACCTTGATCGCCTCGACTGCATCCACGGTGAAGCGCGCGAGCTTCTGCTTGATGTGGCCCGTCAGGGGATCGAAGAGCTGGAGCGACTCGACCTCGTCGTCGAAGAGCGAGACCCGGATCGCGTTTTCCGCGTGCTCGGCCGGGAAAATGTCGATGACGTCGCCGTGGACTCGAAACGTTCCGCGCCGGAATTCCATGTCGTTACGTTGATACTGCAGCTCGGTCAGGCGCTTGATCGCGTCGCGTTGAGCAAGATTGTCTCCCTGCCGCAGGTGCAGGATCATGCTGTGGTATTCGGAGGGATCGCCGATGCCGTAGATCGCCGATACCGTCGCGACGATCACGCAATCGGGGCGCTCCAGGATGGCCTTGGTCGCGGACAGGCGCATCTGCTCGATGTGTTCGTTGATCGAGCTGTCCTTCTCGATATAAAGGTCGCGCGAGGGCACATACGCCTCGGGCTGATAGTAGTCGTAATACGAGACGAAGTACTCGACTGCGTGACCCGGAAGAAACTCGCGGAACTCCGAGTAGAGCTGCGCGGCAAGCGTCTTGTTCGGCGCGAGCACCAGCGCCGGCCGCCCGGTGCGAGCGATGACGTTAGCCATCGTGTAGGTCTTGCCCGAGCCCGTCACGCCAAGCAGCGTCTGGAACGCGAGCCCGTCGTCGATCCCCTCGACCAGCTTGTCGATCGCTTCGGGCTGATCGCCGGCCGGCTGGAACGGCTGGTGCAGCTCGTACGGGCTGTTCGGGAACGTGACGACCATGTTGGCCTGACCTAAAAAAGAACCGCATATTGTAGCCGAAACGGTCGATGCGGCGCCACGTACCTGTCGCGGCCACATGCTAGAATCGCCTTGTCCGTCGCTCGGGTTCGCACCATGAACGCTCCCTTCGCCGTCCCGCTTCTCTCCGCGATCGAAATGGCGCCGCGTGACCCGATTCTCGGCGTCACCGAGGCGTTCAACGCCGATCCCAACCCTCGCAAGGTGAATCTCGGCGTCGGGGTCTACACCGACGAAGACGGCAAGGTGCCGCTGCTCGAATGCGTGCACCTCGCCGAGCGCGCGCTCACCGAAAAAGGCGCCCCGCACCCGTATCTGCCGATCGACGGAATCGCCGCGTACGACCGCGCGGTGCAGAAGCTCATCTTCGGCGCCAACAGCGAGATCGTCGAGGCCGTGCGCGCAGTCACGGTCCAGGCAGTCGGCGGCACCGGCGGGCTCAAGATCGGCGCCGACTTCCTGCGGCGCTTCGCGCCCGGCGCACAGGTCTGGATCAGCGAGCCCTCCTGGGAGAACCATCGCGCGCTGTTCGAGGGCGCGGGCTTCAATGTCAACGTCTACCCCTACTACGACGCGGCATCGCACGGGCTGGATTTCGAGCGCATGATCGCCAACCTCGATCGCGTGCCGGCAGGCTCGATCGTCGTGCTGCACGCGTGCTGCCACAATCCGACGGGGGTCGATCCGTCGGCGGAGCAATGGGTGCGCATCCTCGATGTCGTCCGCGGCCGTGCGCAGATTCCTTTTCTCGATCTCGCGTACCAGGGTTTCGGTGACGGTGTCGACGCCGACGCGGCGATCGTCCGCCGCTTTGCCGCGACGCCCGGGCCGCTGTTCGTGGCGAGCTCGTTTTCCAAGTCCTTCTCGCTCTACGGCGAGCGGGTCGGGGCGCTGTCGATCGTCGCGGCCGACAAGGACGAAGCCGGACGCGTGCTTTCGCAGGCGAAGCGCGTGGTGCGCGGCAACTATTCGAGTCCGCCCAGCTTCGGCGCCCAGATCGTCGCGACGATCCTCGGATCGGCCGACTTGTCGACGCTGTGGGCGCGCGAGCTCGGCGCCATGCGCGAGCGCATTCGCGCCAACCGTCGCGCACTGGTCGAGCGCCTCGCCATCCACGCGCAGGGCGTGGACTTCCGGTTCGTGCTCGAGCAGCGCGGCATGTTCTCGTATTCGGGCCTGACCAAAGAGCAGGTGGCGAGGCTGCGCAGCGAATTCGGCGTGTACGCGATCGACACCGGGCGGATCTGCGTTGCGGCGCTCAACAGCCGCAACACCGATTACGTCGCCGCTGCGATCG
>VBCL01000470.1:0-2019 GCA_005888865.1 Betaproteobacteria bacterium
GCACGCCGATCACTTCTCCGTGGTCGATGACCGGTAGATGGCGAAATCCGTGCTCGTTCATCAGCGCCATACATTGCGGGATGGTGTGGTCCAGCCCGACGCTCACCACCTTCCGGGTCATGATTTCCTGAACCGGTGTGTCCCTCGACGCCTTGCCCTGCAGTACCACCTTGCGTGCGTAATCGCGTTCGGAAAACACGCCGACAAGCTTCCCGGCGTCCAGCACGATCAGAAATCCGATGCCCTTGTCCGCCATCAACTGCAGCGCGGCAAAGACCGAAGCGTTCGGCCAGACGGCATGCGCACCGGGAGGTTTGGCGGCGAGTACCTGCTTGAGGGACTTGAACGCTAGGAGTTGCTCCGGGGTTTTGATGGCGTGTTTCATGCTTGCTTGCTCCTTGCCTCGTCGCTGCAACCAGCGCCGCCCGTACGGGTGTCGGTCCGAGGCGCCAGGCGGCGTCAGGCGCTCGTACACTCGGTTGACGGTTGGAAGCCCGGTTGGGTATACATTGCCCATCGCCGCACAGATTTGATATGGATCAACGAACCCCAAAGGCACCACATATTCGCACAAGGTCGCCTCGGACGGCGACTGTAGCAGACTGCAGCCAAACATGGTTCATGACGGCGTCCTTCGCGGCGCCGTTTTCCGTTGCCTCACCGCCATGTCGATTGCGACTTGCCGATTTCTGATCCGCAGGCCCATGATCCGCATATGAGCGAAGAGAACCGTAGCAGGTTGCCGCTGAGCCGCCGCGAATTCGCAGAGACCCTGCTCAAGGCCGCCGGGTGGCTCGCCTTTCCCGTTGCAGGATGTGCCGACTTGCGACAGGTTCCCACCGCGGACGCCGCTCAGCAGCCAGGCTTCGAAGTCATCGTTCTCAGCGACATCATGGTGCCGATGCGCGACGGCGTGCGCCTGGCGACCGACGCGTATGTTCCCGGGCGCGATGGCAGACCTGTCGAGCAGCGTTTCCCCGTCATTCTCGAGCGCACGCCTTACGACAAGACGGCAGACAGTCGCTCCGAGCGCACGCCGGCGATCGAGAAGCCAAAGAGCCGCGCGGAGGTTGCGGCTTTCTTCGTGCGCCGCGGTTACGTCGTGATCTATCAGGACTGCCGCGGCCGCTATAAATCGGAAGGCTTGTATGTGAAGTATCTAAGCGATGGTGTCGATGGCTACGACACCTGCGCCTGGATCATCAAACAGGCCTGGTCCAGCGGCGTGATCGGAACCATGGGCTTGTCGTACGCAGCGCATACGCAAGGTGCGTTAGGCAGCGCCGGAGCCCCCGGCGTCAAGGCGATGTTTCTCGACTCGGGTGGGTTCTCGAACGCGTATCAGGGCGGGATTCGCCAAGGCGGTGCGTTCGAGCTCAAGCAGGTGACCTGGGCGTTCAACGAGGGATTGAACAGCCCGCAGATCAGAAAGGATCCTGCGAAGTTGGCGGCGATGCAGGCGACCGATCTCAAGGACTGGTTTCGCAGGATGCCGTGGCGCCGCGGCGCGTCGCCGTTGAGCCTGGTCCCGGATTACGAGGAATACACCTTCGATCAGTGGGAGCACGGCAACTTCGACGACTTCTGGAAGCAACTTGGCATCTACGCCGCGGGCTATTACCGCCAGTTCCCCGACGCCGCGATCGTTCTCATGTCGTCGTGGTATGACCCCTATCCGCGCACCGCGACCGAGAACTACATCGCGCTGTCCAGGATCAAGCGCGGGCCGGTGCGCCTGATCCTGGGACCGTGGACGCACGGCGATCGCCAGCTCACGTATGTCGGAGACGTCGACTTCGGTCCGGCCGCGACGATCGACGGCAATGTCGCTACGGATTTTCTGACCCTGCGCTTGCGCTGGTTCGATCGATGGCTCAGGGGAATCCACAATGGGGTCGACAACGAGCCGGCGGTGCAGATTTTCGTGATGGGCGGCGGAAGCGGAAGAAAAAATGCCGCGGGACGGCTGGACCATGGTGGACGGTGGCGCGCCGAGAAGGATTGGCCGATTCCGGATGC
>VBCL01000470.1:2207-4051 GCA_005888865.1 Betaproteobacteria bacterium
CCGCCGTATCGGCCGCTCGCCGAGAGGCAGGACGTTCTGGTGTTCCAGTCGCCGCCTTTGACCGAAGATATCGAAGTGACGGGTCCCCTCACGGTCAGCCTGTGGATTTCGTCGAATTGCCCCGATACCGATTTCACCGCCAAGCTGATCGACGTCTATCCGCCGAATCCTGACTATCCGGAAGGCTTTGCGATGAATCTCACCGACGGAATATTGCGCGTGCGCTATCGAGACTCGTGGGAGAAGCCGGCGCCGATGATTCCGGGCGAAATCTACGCTGTCCGCATCGAGGCATTTCCGACGAGCAATCTGTTCAATCGCGGGCATCGTATTCGAATCGACATCTCGAGCAGCAACTTCCCGCATTTCGACGTCAATCCCAATACGGCCGAACCCGAAGGGCGCGCGCTTTCCAGCCGAGTCGCAAGTAACCGCGTGTACGTTGACCGCGAGCACCCTTCGCATGCGCTGCTGCCTGTTGTTCCCAGGCGATCGTAGCCGGTATCGCGGACGCTGCGCCGCGTCGATTTCCAGGCATCGCGAGGTCGGCCTGCCAGGCCGTCGGCTGTAGCCTGCAAATTTTAGTTTCAATGAGTCGCGACAAGTAGAGGATTGCGGGATTTAGAAATGCAATTGCATTGACCGTTTTTGGACGATCGGGTATATGGTGCCAAAAGCAGCTGAAACAATCAGCGCACTATCATCACGACGGGGGGAATCCGATGCCGTACCAATCTGGCAGCGCACAGGCCGTTTTCCTGAGCGCACGCACTCGAGCGACGAACAAGCTTTTGACCTTCCTCGCGGCGCTACTGGCGCTCATCCTGACGCCACACGCATGGGCGACCACCTATACGCTGTCAGGGGCCACGTATTCCTCCGTCACCAGCTTATATGCCGGCGCCACGGGGGTCACCGGCTCGTTCACCACGGCGTCGCCATTGCCGCCGAACTTAGCCGACGCGCCCATTGCCGGCGGCACGGGCGGGCTGGGCTTCGTAACAAGCTGGTCGTTCAACGACGGCGTGTTCACCTACACCGACGCAAATTCCACCCCCTGGACAGACGTGAATGATATCGCTGGAAGTTTTGCCGTCAGCACGGATTCCGCGGGCAACATTACAGACTTCTTCATCGTCCTGACTACGCCCAGCAGTGGTGTCGTCGTAGGTCAACTTACCGAGTGGCTCTTTCTCGGGTTCTCGGGACCCGGTACTTCTACGGCTTTGACAGCAATCTGTCGTGACTTGGTGGCGCCGGGCGGGCCGTGCCAGGGTTATTTGATTGACCCTGATTCGGCCCTTTCACCTGTCCCGGGAACCGCCACATTCTCATCTTCGTGTCAGATCAACAAAAAAAATGGCAAATGCATCAAGCCTCCCCGTCCGAAAATTCCAAAGTAGAACGCCCTCGGAGAGGTGGGGAGCGGATGCTTCGGCATTCCTCGACTCCGTCATCGCCGGCGCTGCGCAGCATCGACGTCCGGGTATCCCCGTCGGCATCGCTTCGCGCGTCCGCGGCACCAGTTTCAGCGGACGTGCGAGGTCGTCGTAGCGGCACGCATAAGGACGACGCGCAGCGATTTGGTGAAAGCTCGCCCATCGGAACGGTCCAGGGAGTCAGTGCCCGGGCGTCGACTATAATCGAAGTCCTGACTCTGTTGCCATGAAGAGCCTGCGTATTGTCGATTCGCACACGGCCGGGGAGCCCACTCGCGTCGTCGTCGAAGGTGGCCCGGACCTGGGTGGTGGCACGCTCGCCGACCGCCGGGAGCGCTTCAGGGCCGAGTATGACCGGTATCGCTCGGGCGTCATCAACGAACCGCGTGGATCCGATGTCATCGT
>VBCL01000455.1 GCA_005888865.1 Betaproteobacteria bacterium
CCCGATCGTTCGGATCGGGGGTCGTCTTGAAGCCGAGGCGGGCCATCAGCGCCAGCATCGCGCTGTTGTTGGCGAGGATCACGCCGTCGAGCCGGCGAAAGCCGCGCCTCCTGGCGCAATCGATGAGCATTCGCATGAGGCTCTGTGCGAGGCCTCGCCCCTGCCACGCGTCTGCGACGACGACGGCGAACTCCGCGCCCTCGCCATCCGGGTTCGCAACGTAACGCGCCACCGCGACGATCTTCTCGACTGCGGTCTTGCCGGCGAGAGCGATCAGCGCCAGCTCACGGTCGTAGTCGACCTGCGTGAATCGCGCCAGCATCTGCGGCGTCAGCTCTTGCAGGTGGTGCATGAAGCGCGTGTAGCGGCTCTCGTCGGACAGTCCGACGACGAAGGCGCGTTCTGCCTCGGCGTCCTCGGGACGGATGGCACGAACGCGCAGGCGTCGACCGCGCTTGACGGTCAGGGTCGTTTCGAGCTCGATGGGGTAAGGATGGATCGCCATGTGGCGATAGCCGGGAAGTAGCGCGCGGGGCTTCGGATCGATCACGACCCGCGCTGTCGCGGGCGCCGCCTTGCCGGCCACCCTTGCGACTCCGGTAAGCTCGATCTCGATGACCCACGGGAGGGCGCAGACGAGTGTCGAGACCTTGAGCAGCAGGCTGATCAGCGCATCGCGTTCGGCCGTATCCATGTGACCACACGCACTCTCGACGAGGTCGGCGGCGAGCCTGCGGTTGAGCGGCGGCAGCATCACGTCGGCCACGGACGCCGCGCGCGTCGTCGACAGCGAGATCACAGGCCCGAAGATGGGATCGCGGTATACACCGAGGTCTGCGACCGTGACGACGCCGCGCCGCGAGAGCTTCCCGGAATTTGTGGATGCGAACGAGACGCCGAACGCCGCGAGCAACGTCCGTGCTTGCTGCGGCGAAAGCATGCCGGTCATTCGCTCCATCGCCCGGAGATGGATGCGCTCTGCGGCGCGAAGATCGGGTACGGCGACCTCGGGTCGCGGCGGCGGAGTTTCGAGCAGCCATTCCTGGTTGCGCCGGTATGCCGCAAGAAACGAAAAAGCCTCGACAGCATTCTCTGGCGTGAAGAAGTTGGCAACGCCTCCGGCTTCGAGGGCGTCGCTGGCCTCGCGCCGATTGATCGCTCCCAGCCAGGCGGCAAGCACCGGCCTTCCTGAGCCCTTCGCAGCGGCAGCCACCGCGCGTGCCGTGTCCGTCGGCGGCGCGGCAGGGGTCGCCACCTGCATGACGATCGCCGCATCGACGTTGGCGTCGACGAGCACCGCGGAGAGTGCCGCGGCGAATCGCTCCGGCGGTGCTTCGCCCCTCAGATCGACCGGGTTGCCGATGCGCGATCCGGGCGGCAGGATACCGGCGAGAGCGACGTGCGTGTCGCGCGTGAAAACAGCCAGGTCGACGCCCGCGTTCGCGGCCCGATCGGCGGCAAGCAACCCCGGGCCGCGTCCGTTGGTGATGATCGCCACGCGGTTGCCGCGGGGGACGCGCCCACCGGCGAGGATGCGCGCGGCGGCGAAGAGCTGCGTGTAGGTGCTGACCCGAACCGTACCCGCGCGCCTCAACGCGGCGTCGAAGACGCGATCGGGTGCCGGAGCGCGCGCCGTTGCAGGTGCATCGCCGCGTCCCGCCTTGAGCACCACGACCGGTTTGGCGCGCGCAGCGACACGCAGCGCGGACATGAACCGTCGCGCGTCCTTCACCGTCTCGAGGTAGAGCACGATTCCGTCCGTCTCCGGATCGTTGAGCGCGAACTCGAGGAGTTCGCTCGTCTCGACGTCGCTACCCGCACCGAACGCGACCACCGATGCGAAACCGATGCCCGCGGTGCGCGCGAAGTCGAGCAACGCCATCGCCATCGCACCCGACTGCGAGATCAGAGACAGGCGTCCGGGCAGCGCCGGCACCGCGCCAACCGTAGCGTTCAGTCCGAGCGACGTCCGCACCACGCCAAAGCTCGCTGGACCAAGAATGCGCACGCTCGCCGCGCGCGCGCGCTCGGCGAGCTCATGCCGCCATCGCCGGTAAACGGCAACATCGCCACTCGGCGCATCGGTGAGTATGGCGGCCCCTCGCAATTGACCGCGGCTGAGATTGAGGATATCCGGCACGGCCGCGAACGGTGCGCAGATGACCGCGAGATCGATCGGCCGCCCGATCGCAGTGAGAGAAGTGAAC
>VBCL01000456.1 GCA_005888865.1 Betaproteobacteria bacterium
AGGTCCATCGGCCGAGTTCCAGTGCGGCGCGCATTCCCGCGCGTGCGGTCAGAGCGCACGTCGTTGTCGAACTGCGAGAAGGACGCCAGTACGCCTTCCATCAACTTGCCGGTGGACGTGTCATCGATCCGGCTTAGCCCAAGTTCGTCACGGAAACGGCCAGAGGTCGACAATTCTTAGAGAATCCGGTCACGAGGCCACAAAGTCTCCACTACATTCGGCGTTCCATTCGAGATGGGCGGGGATGGTGATGTCGAGCTGATCGAGCAGCCGTTGCTGCTCGGCCGAGGGCTGCGTCACACGTCGGAGCCGGATCTCACGGCCGTCGGTCGTCGGCAAGATGATGTCCGCGCTCTGCAGGGTGGCGAGGAGCGCCAGGGCCCGCGCCGGGGTGAGGCCGGTGCCCTGGCGGTGGAGCCAGTGTTTCAAGGTCACCCAGAGCGCGTATCCGAGAAAGGCGACCAAGACGTGGGCCTTCGCGCGCCGCTCGAGTTGATGGAACACCGGCCGAACGGCCAGTTCGCTTTTCAACGCGCGGAAGGCGGCCTCCGCCTCGGTCAACTGGATGTACTTGGTCCACAGTTCCTCGACAGTCTGACCCACGAGATTCGTGCGCAACAGATACGCCCCTTCGCGCGCGTCGCGCCACGCGCGCCGGTCTTCGATGAGCCGCCAGTGGAGCCGCAGCTGGCCGTTCTCGTCGCGCACGGCCATCTCGTACAAATCGGCGACGCTGGCGTACGAGGCTTGCAGCCGCCCGAGCACGCGCTCGATCTTCCCGCGGTCTTTCAGCCGCCCCGTGGCGACCCGTGTCTCCAACCCGCGCAAGCGGTCTTCGAGCCGCGTCGAGAAGCGGCGCCGGATGGCGAGCTCCTTCTCGCGCCGCGCCGTCGATCGACACAGCACGTAGGTTTCGGTGCCGCCGGGGATGGGAATCAGTTGCGCTTCGACTTCGTCGCGGACCCGCGTCCACGTCCCCTCGAGCAGCGCCTGCTCGACCGCGCGCAGTTTCGACCGCCGCGTGCCGACGAGATACTGGCCGCCGCGCCGCCGAATGGCCGCCAGATTGGCGTCGCTGACAATGCCGCGGTCAAAGACCCATACCCGGCGCGCCTGCCCGTACTTGCGCTCGACCATCCGCATCACGGTCTCCAGCGTCGTGACATCGGCGCGGTTGCCGTCAAACGTTTCGTAGCTCAGGGGGAAGCCGTCGATATTGACGATCACGGCCAGGACGACCTGCAGGCAATCCGGCCGATGATCGCGGCTATACCCGCGGTGCATCATCGGATTCTTCGGCGCCGCGCCTTCGACGTAACTGCTGGTGAGGTCGTACAGCAAGACGTCGAACTCGGCGGCGAACAGCTCGCCGTAGCGCGCCGTGAGATGGCGCTCGAGCGCGGTCTTCTGCGGCAGCAGGTGATCGAGCGTGCGATAGAGGCGACTGTCATTGATCGTGCCCTCGGGCACATGCAGCAGGTCGTCCAGCGCGGTCGTCGGATACCAGCGCTCTTCAATCGCCAGCTCGCTCCCGGGCGCACACAGCCGATTGATCGCGAGGATCGCGGCGACGCGCGACCACGGCACGTCGGCAGGGGCCGCATCCACCCGCGTCTCGAAGAAGGCGTCGAGGCGCAGCTGGCGCCAGAGCGCCAGTCCAAGCAGCGCCGGCCCCAGTTGCCGTGTCCGCTCCAACCGGACCCGCTGGACCAAGACCTGGGCGACCTCCGCGTCATCCGGGGGCGGCGCGATGTCCGAGGGAAACAGTTTCAGCTGGTGCCGTTCGCCGGCGTCGTTGAAGACGTCGATCGTCTTCAGCCACCGCGCCTGTGCCGAATCATTCAGCTCGCCGAGATGACAGAGCGTCCGTTGGCGGGGGCCATCCGCCGTGCGCACCGTTTCGACGAGCGACCAGTAGGTGTGCCGTTTGCCATCTTTCTCCCGATGATTGGCGCGGAGAAACATTGGCGCCGATGGTCGCATGCGCGATCACCGGCCGCAAGAGGGTAGGTCTACACTACATCGCGAATTGGATAACCTCGGATTGACAGCAAACGACTTATGCCGATGAACGGTCCAAAAACTCCTTC
>VBCL01000460.1 GCA_005888865.1 Betaproteobacteria bacterium
ACTCGTCGGCGGCGAGGGGTCTGAACTGAAGCCCGAAGATCCGGTCCCCGTTTCCAGGCTCGACGGACTCAAGCTGGTGCTGCCAGGCCGGCCCAACGTGTTGCGCGCACAAGTCGAGCACACGCTGGAGCGCAAGGGGATGAGCTTCCACAGCCTCGTGGAAACCGACACGCTGACGCTTTGCATGGATCTTGCCAGGCGTGGCGTCGGCTACACGGTCGTGCCGGCATGCGCGGTGCACTATCGCGGATTCGGACACACTGTGGTCTGGGCACCGATACGCGGTATGTTCATGACCTGGGCGCTATGCGAGAACCAGGCCCGCAGCCACTCTCCAGCCGTTCGGGAAGGGCGCCGCCTGGCGTTCGACACCGTCGCCGAAGCCATCTCTCTACGCGAATGGTTTGGCGTAGAACCGGCGGGCACGGCAGTATCCAAGCTGCTTGCCAAGGGCGGGTAGCGATTGCGGTTGCGAGAGCAACTCTCTTACGGCGAGATCAACAATCGCCGCAGTGTTCAGGCGCGAGGCGCGTTCTTGCGATCGGCGAGGAACAGCGCGATGAAAGCGCCGATGATCGCGAGATTCTTCAGGAAGTTGTAAAGCTGGTTCGTGAACTGCGCAGGATCGGCCGCCCAGAAGCGGTGTCCGAAAGGCCGCGAGCAACGTGAACGCCGCCAGCACCGGGGCGACGAACCGGAGTTGCCATCCGATCGCGACTGCGATGCCGCCCGCGAGTTCGATGAGGATGACCAAGGGCAGCGCGACGTCCGGCAGCGGCACGCCGATCTTCGTGAGGTAGCCCAAGGTCCCGGTGTAGTAGATCAGCTTGACAGCGCCTGCGACGATGTAGAGCAGGGCGACCAGAACGCGCTCGACGGCCAAGGTGGGGGTTGAGGGGAGTTTGCATGGTTCGAGTCTTTTCGCCAGGGCTAAAAGGCGTAAAGCTGGCGGTGACCAGCAGGAAGGCAGTGATTGCGGTGTCCATGCTGGTCAGCATCACCGCGCCGCGAACTGACGGCGCAATTCGGCCCGCAGGACCTTACCGGCGCCGTTCTTCGGCAGGCTGGAAACGAAGTAGACGGCCTTGGGGCACTTGTAGCCGGCAAGCCGTGCCCGCGTTCGGTCGATTATTTCCTGCTCCGTCGCCGGCGTGCCGGGTTTGAGCACGACTGCGGCAACGACTTTTTCGACCCATACCGAATCCGGAATCCCGAAAACCGCGGCGTCCTGCACGGCTGGATCGCGATAGAGCACGCCCTCGACTTCGGTTGGATAAACGTTCTCACCGCCGGTGATGATCATGTCATTCTTGCGGTCGACGATGTACAGGTAACCTTCCTCGTCCGCGTATCCGAGATCGCCGGTCTTGAGCCATCCCGACTGCAGCACGACGGCCGTGGCATCGGGGTTGTGCCAGTAGCCCAGCATCATGTCGGGGCTGCGGACCTCGAGCTCGCCGATTTCCCGCGACGCCAGCACGGCGCCCGCCGCGCCGACGATGCGCACCTCGCGCTGAGCACACGGTTTTCCGCATGATAGCAACAGGTGCTCGCTTGCCGGCTCTCGCGCTTGGCGGTGTGCCTGCATGTCCAGCACCGAGACCATGCCACCTTCGGTCGAGCCATAGCTCTGGACGAACTCGCAGCGGGGCAGGGCTTGCATCGCGCGGCGCAGCAGTTCCGCCGGCATGGACGATGCGGCGTAGAACAGCAGCCGCAGGGCAGACAGATTCGCCGCTTGCACCTGCGGCAGCGCCAGCAAAGCGCTGATCATCGTCGGCACCAGGTGCACGTTGGTGATCCGATGGCTAATGAGGGCCCGCAGGACGGTGGCTGCCTCGAAGCCGGGCAGCAGCAGCGTCGTGGAGCCCGCCGCGATACTCGGGAAGAAGTGATACCACATGCCCCCGGCATGGAACATCGGCATCACGGACAGGGTGCGATCGTTCGGCGCCAGACCCAGTACTTCGCCGGCCGATGTCCGGGCGTTGCCCAGCACGCCGGCGTGGGTGACGGCGACACCCTTCGGCGCTCCCGTTGTTCCGCTCGTGTAGATCAGACAGCACACGTCGGCCGGACCGACGTCGGCGCTGGGTTCCTCGTCCGTACCGGAGGCAATCAGCGACTCGTACGGAATCCAGCCGTCACCTGCGGCGGCGCCAATCGAAACCCAATGGCGCACTGATGGAGCACCTGACCGCAGGCCGCTTGCGACCTCGAGGTGCGCGTGGTCGACGAAGACCAGCTCCGCTTCGCAGTGTGTGAGCAGCTTCGCGATTTCCGCGGAAGTCAGGCGCCAATTCAGCGGCACCACGACGATCCCGGCCTTGGCAAGCCCAAAGACCTCCAGATACTCCGGCATGTTGCGGGCGAGAATGGCGACACGTGCTCCCTTGCTGATTCCCACGGTCGAAA
>VBCL01000461.1 GCA_005888865.1 Betaproteobacteria bacterium
CGGCAAGAGACGGCGGAATCCCGGCACCAAGCATGCAGGGCCCGTTCCAAAGCGTTGCAGAAAAGCGCGAATTTTAGCATGGATGGCCCCGCTGCAAAGCGCTGCGCCACCATCAGTCGATGCCCAGCGACGCAGCGCCCGGACCCCACGCCGGATTGTCCGTTTGCTCCCAGCCCAGCGTGGCGATTCGCGGCGCCGACAGCCGTTCGTCGAGGGTGCTCATGTTCGCTTCGACGCGCGCCATTCCCGGATCGACGCGATTGCCGATCCAACCCGCCAACGCGAGTCCGCGGGCGCGGATCGCGGCGGCGGAGAGCAACGCGTGATTGAGGCAACCGAGCCGTACGCCCACCACGAGGACCACCGGCAGCGAAAGCGCCCGCGCGACGTCGAGCATGTCGCGCGTCGCATCGAGCGGCACGCAGACGCCGCCCGCTCCCTCGACGACGATGCGATCGGCGCGGGCGGCGAGCCCATCGTACGCCTCACGGATGCGCTCGATGTCGATCGCGATGCCCGCCTCGATGGCGGCAAGATGCGGCGCGATCGCCGGGGCGAAAGCGAACGGATTGCGCAAGACGAGCGGTGCATCGATGTTGCCGGCTGCCGCGAGCGCGGCGACGTCGGCGTTGCACCCTGCTCCCGCCGCAATGCCTGCGGCGATCGGCTTCATGCCGATCGAGCGCCGGCCGCGCGCGACGTGCGCGCGCAGCAGCGCGCAGGCGAAGACCGTCTTGCCGACGCCGGTGTCGGTGCCGGTGATGAAGACGCCCGCGCTCATGTCAGCAACCGGAGCGTCGTCTCACCGCGCACCCCGCGGTTCGAAGCGCACGATCGCGCGCCCGTCGGCCGAGACGCGCGGCTCGGGCTTCCACGCATGGCCGTACACGACCTCGAAGGTCGCCGGCAGCCGGTCGTCGCGCCGGAATGCTTCGAGGGCCTCGAGCATTCGTTGCCAGCGTGCACGTCCGGTCAGGCCCCGCGGACGACCCAGCGTGGCGTTGCGCGCGCCGATCGCCTTGAGGTCACGCATCAGCGCCGTCGCATCGGCGTAGGTCAAGGTAAGCCTCTCCATGTCCATGACGGGCTCGGCAAAGCCGGTATTCACCAGCATGTCGCCGAGATCGTGCATATCGATGAAGCGGCTGACGTGAGTCGCCCGATCCACGCCCGCGAACGCGGCGCGCAACTCCCGCAGCGTGTCGGGTCCGAAAGTCGTGAAGGTGAGCAGCCCCCCGACCCGCAACACGCGATGGAACTCGGCGAAAGCGGTCGTCGGCTCGTTGATCCATTGCAGCGTCAGGTTGCTCCAGACGAGATCGACCGCGCCGCTGGCGAGCGGCAGCCGGCAGGCATCCGCGCACACCAGCGCGGGCGCAGCGCTCGCGTTGGCGCGCGGCCCGAACAGCCGCGCCAGCAGCGGGCGCTCCGATGCAAGTCCGGCCGTCGCCCGCCGCCGCGCCGCGAAGAGCATCGCCAGCGCGAGATCGAGGCCGGCGATGAACGCCTCGGGAAAACGCGTTCGCAATTCGGCAAGCGCGTCGCCCGTACCGCAGCCGGCATCGAGGATCGCGGCAGGCTGAAGCTTCACGAGGGCGAGCCGCTCGGCCATGCGCTGCCCGACCTCGCGCTGGAGGACGGCCGCGGAGTCGTAAGTCGACGCTGCGCGCTCGAAGGTGCGACGCACGCTCTTCGGATCGAGCCGCAACGGATCGCCCAGAGGATCCGCCCGTTTCGTGTCTTCAGCGGGCATCGGCAAACGCGCTCATGAAAGCGTCGGGATGCGACAGGAACGGTGCATGTGCGGCGCCCGGGATCAAACGGAACGACGCGCGCGGAAGCGTGCGCGAGAGCCATTCTCCGGCGGCGGGAGGAACCAGCGTGTCGCGCTCGCCAGCGACGACGACCGCAGGCTGCGAGATCGCGCCGGTTTCGGGGCGCAGATCGGTTCGCGCGAGGAGCTGCAGCGCCTCGTGCATGACCTCGCGCGAAGGCTCGCCGCGGGCGAAGAGTTGCGTGCGTAGTTGCGCCAGCACGGCGCGCGCCTGTTCGCTCCCCTGCACCTGCAGGGCAACGAAACGCTGCAGCGTGAGCCGGTAGGACACCGCCAGCTCCGCGCCGAATTGGCGCAGCGTCGTCTCGGCCATCGCGTGCCGCCAGTCGGGCCGCGCGACAAAGCACGGCGTCGTCGCGACCAGAATCAGCCGCGCCACGTACTCCGGCGCGGCGAGCGCCCAGTACAGCGCGACCATTCCGCAGCCGAGGACGGTCACCGGCTCGGCGGTTCCCGCCGCGCTCGATACGGCTTCTCCGACGGCAGCCGCGATGGTGTCCAAAGAGTAGCGCGACAGCGTCGGGCTATGGCCATGGCCCGGGAGGTCGACGAGATGAACGCGAAAACGATCGATGAGTCGCGGTAACAGCGGCGCGAACAGGCCCGAGTGCATCGCCCAGCCGTGGAGCAGGACCAGCGGCGGCCCGCTTCCGACGCTCTCGACGTGAACACTCGTCATTACGATTCCCCGACCTCGGACATTGCCGCCAGCAGCGCATCGACGTCGGTTTCGCTGTGCGCAGCGCTCAGCGTGATTCGCAGCCGGGCGCTGCCGCGCGGCACCGTGGGCGGGCGGATCGCCGGGACCCAGAGCCCGCGCTCCCACAACGCTTCGCTCACGCGCAGCGTCTCGGCATTCTCGCCGATGATCAACGGCTGGATCGGCGTTTCGGACGGGAGCACGCGCCACGGCAAACGGGCGGCGCCGGCGCGAAAGCGATCGATCAGCGCGAACAAGCGCTCGCGCCGCTCGGGCTCGCCGCGAATGATGGCGAGGCTCTGCTGCAGGGCGCAAGCGAGAAGCGGCGGCGACGCCGTGGTGAAGACATACGACCGAGCGGTCTGCAGCAGGGTTTCGACGACTGCGGGATGCGCGGCAACGAAGGCGCCGGCCACGCCCGCGGCCTTGCCCAGCGTGCCCATGTAGATGATGCGCTCCGAGCGCAAACCGAAGCGCGCCAGTGTGCCTCGGCCCTCGCCGGTCACCCCGAAGCCGTGCGCATCATCGACGACGAGCCACGCATCGTGTGCGTCCGCGAGCTCGAGCAGGCGAGGCAGCGGCGCGATGTCGCCATCCATGCTGAAGACCGCGTCGGTCGCGATCAGCTTTCGCTTCGCGCGGCTCTCCGCGAGGCTTCGTGAGAGCTCGACGAGATCCCCGTGGCGGTAGCGGACGAACTCCGCGCGCGACAGCAGCGCGGCGTCGTTGAGGCAGGCGTGGTTAAGCCGATCGCCGAAAACCGCGTCGCTGCGACCGCACAGGGCGGTGACGATGGCGAGATTCGCGAGATACCCCGTCGAGAACAGCAGCGCCCGCGCATCGGCGCAGGGTGCGACCCAATCGGCCAGCTCCCGCTCCAGCGCCTCATGCGCCGAGAAATGGCCGGAGACGAGATGCGAAGCACCGGCGCCCACGCCGAACCTCGCCGCACCGCGCTGGGCTGCGGCGATCAACCGCGGATCGGCCGCGAGTCCCAGATAGTCGTTGCTTCCGAACTGCAGCACGTCGCGCCCATCGACCGCGAGGCGCGCGCCTTGCGGCGAATCGACGGTGCGCCGCCGCCGCGCAAGGCCCGCCGCCCGCCTTGCGGCGAGCGCCCCGGTGAGTTCGTCCAGCGCAGGCGTGGTCAAGCGGTGGTGCGATCGCCTGCTTCGAGCGCCATCAGGCCCAGGCGTCGGAACAGCGCCTGGTCCGCTTCGACATCGGGATTGCCGGTGGTCAGGAGCTTGTCGCCGTAGAAAATCGAATTCGCGCCCGCGAAGAAGCACAGCGCCTGGATCGCGTCGCCGAGCTCGCGCCGACCGGCCGAGAGTCGCACCATCGCCCTCGGCATGGTGATCCGCGCGACCGCAACGGTGCGCACGAACTCGAATGGATCGATCGGCTCGGTGCCGTGGAGCGGCGTGCCCTCGACTTGCACCAGGTTGTTGATCGGAACCGACTCCGGATACGGATCGAGATTGGCGAGCTGCGCGATCAGGCCCGCGCGCTCCGCGGGAGTCTCCCCCATGCCGACGATTCCGCCGCAACAGACTCTCATTCCGGCGACGCGAACCCGGTCGAGCGTTTCGAGACGGTC
>VBCL01000462.1 GCA_005888865.1 Betaproteobacteria bacterium
AAGCTATCCAAACCGGTCCTGACGATTCTGCGCAGCGGCTGCTACGTCACGCACGACTCGGGCTTCTACAACCGCATGCTCGAGGCTGTGAAGGCGCGGAGCGGCGCCGCCTGGCAATCGCGCCCGGGGCTGCAGCCGGCGCTCGAAGTCTGGTCGCGGGTGCAATCGTGCCCCGAGCCGGGGCTGGCGATCCTCACGATGGGCAAGCGCGATGCGTCGTTCGACCTGGAGATGCCGATCGTCCGCAAACGCTACCGCCCGGGAACCGACACGACGCCGCAGAGCGTGCCGGCGTCGTGGAAGGTCGCCAACATGAACGATCAGCACGCCTATCTGCGCTTCTCGGCGGAGGAGGCGCCGCAGGTCGGCGATCTCGTCGGCTGCGGCATCTCGCATCCGTGCACGACGTTCGACAAATGGCGCGCGCTCTTCACGGTCGACGACGAGTATCGGGTGACGGGCGCGATCCGCACGTTCTTCTAAGCCACATGAATCGCGCGGCCAAACGCCACGACAAGATGCACCGCCCCGTGGGCGATCTCCTGCTCACGATGCGCGAGCGCGCCCAGTCGCTCTCGCAAGGGCAGCAGCAGGTCGCCGCGGTCATGCTCGCGGATCCGGATTTCGCGCTGCGCGCCAACGTCGACGCGCTGGCGCGCCGGGCGAAGGTCAGCCCGCCGACGATCATCCGCTTCTGTCGAGCCCTGGGTTTCGCGGGCTTGCGCGAATTCAAGCTGCATCTGGCGCAGAGCCTTGCCGTCGGGACGTCGACGCTGCATCGGGCGGTCGTCCCCGGCGACAACATGCAGGCCGTCACGCACAAGGTGCTGCAGGGTGCGGCGAGCGCGCTGGCCAACCTCGAGCAGCACATCGCGCCGGACGACGTCGAGCGCGCCGTCGCGCGGATCGCCAAGGCGCGGCGGGTCGACTGCTACGCGGTCGGCAACACGTCGATGTTCATGGCGAGCGACGCGCAGGCGCGCTTCTCGCGGCTCGGCCTGGTCTCGAATTTCTATTTCGACGCGCATCTGCAGCTCGTCTCCGCGGCGACGATGAACAAGCACGACGTTGCGCTGGCGATCTCGCATATCGGGCGGATGCCGTTTCTGCTGGAGACCGTCGACGTGGCGAAGGAACAAGGCGCGATGATCATCGCCATCACGCGGCCGGATACGCCGCTTGCCGAGCGGGCCGACGTGGTCCTGCCGGTCGTCGTTCCGGCCGACCCTTCCATGCGCGTCGGCACCGAGGCATATCTCGCGCAAATGGCGTATCTGGAAATACTCATGGTCGGCACCGGTTTGCGCCGCGGCCCGCCCGCGTTGCGCCAATTGAAGCGCGTGCGGCAGGTGCTGCAGGAGCGTGGTGTCGACAGCGAGACCCATCCAGTGCTGGAGCGCGCGTGGGCCAACGGCGAGGAGCAGCCTTCATGAACGAGCGGCGCCATCACGCGCTCATCCTCAAGGGCGGCACGGTCGTCGACGGCACCGGCGCATCGCGCTTCGCCGCCGATGTGTGCATCGAGGATGAGCGCATCGCCGCGGTCGGCGCGAACCTGGCGACACGGGATGCCGACGTGCAAGACGTCGCCGGGAGGATCGTGGCGCCGGGATTCATCGACGTGCATACGCACGACGACCAGATGCTGTTGGCTGCACCACAGATGCTGCCCAAGATCAGCCAGGGCGTGACCACGGTCGTCATCGGCAATTGCGGCATCAGCCTGGCACCGCTGGTGCATACCGACGCGCCGCCGCCGCTCAACCTGCTGGGCGGCAGCGACAAGTACGTCTACCCGACGATGGCCGCCTATGTCGCGGCGCTCGGCGCGGCGCGCCCCGCGGTCAACGTCGCGGCGCTGATCGGCCATTCGACCTTGCGGGTGGCGACGATGGACGATCCTTACCGTCCGGCCACGCCGGCGGAGCAATCGAGGATGATCGAGCTGTTGCGCGAAGGCATGGACGCGGGCGCGACGGGATTGAGCTCCGGCGTGTTCTACGCGCCGGGTGCCGCCGCCGACATCGATGAGCTCGCGCTCCTCGCGCGCGTCGCCGGCGACACCGGCGGTGTCTACACCACGCATATCCGCGACGAATCCGACAAGGTGCTCGACTCGCTCGACGAGGCGTTCGCCACCGGACGACGGGGCAGCGTGCCGGTGGTCGTTTCGCATCACAAATGCGCGGGGCCGCGAAACTGGGGCCGCACCGTCCAGACGCTCGCGCACATCGATACCGCGCGCAGGCAGCAGCCGATCGCGCTCGACATGTATCCCTACATCGCCGGCTCG
>VBCL01000435.1 GCA_005888865.1 Betaproteobacteria bacterium
GCCCACATCGAGCACGCGCTTGACCATCACCACGTCGTTCCACGGTGGACGCACGATCGCCTGCGCCGACGTGCCCGCGATCGTCTGCAGGATGCCGACCATCTGCGGCGTATCCAGCGGCGTGTGCTCCATGTCGACCACCAGGAAGTCGAAGCCGATGCAACCCAGCGCCTCCGCGGCCGACGGTGCGGCGCTGACCAGCCATGCGCCGACGGGTGCCTTGCCGGCGGCGATGGCACGTTTGAAATGGTTGACGGGAAGCTCCATGGAGGGTCCTCGCGTGGTGACGCTGTCCCCGCGGTTCTGCTGATGAGACCCGGGTCACTTCCGGGCGACGCTGCGCCGGTTACGTCGTCATTGTAGCTGCGCTTCACAGCGAAGTCGCCTCTATGCTATAGATGACCAGGCGTGAACGGGCTCGACTGCAGGGGTCCGGCCCGCACCTCCGCGAAGCGAAAGCACTCCCGCCATGGCTCCTCCATTCCCGCGTGATCTCCGAAGGGGGTTTGCGCTGGTTCGAAGCCTCGCGCTAAGTCGGAGGCCGGCAGCGCTCCACCCCGAATCGCGGCCGTCGTTCGACGTCTCGCGTTTCGAAGCGCCTTCGTGTCCCGAAGCGCTCCAAAGCGTGGGGAAGGCGCAGCTGATCGAGTGGTACTGGCGCGTACATCCTCGCTTCACCTTCTTCAAGAGCGTCGTGCCGAACGCTCGCGTTCTCGACGTGGGCGCGGGCAGCGGAGGCCTGCCGTTCTGGCGGCAATTCCTCGACCCGGATCGCTCCGACATCCATATGTTCGGCACCGACCTCGTGAAACCGCTCACCGCATCGCTTTATGACGACTTTCGCATTGCTGATCTGAACGAGGGCATCCCCTTTCCGGAAGCCGCGTTCGACGCGATCATCGCGAGCCACATCCTGGAGCACGTCGCGGTTCCGACCGAGACGCTCGCCCAGCTTGCGAAGCGCTTGTGTCGCGGCGGACTCGCTTACATCGAGATGCCATCGCCCAGGGGACGAAAACGCTGCCGACCGCCGCCGAATATCGAGCGGCGGGCTGGCCCATGACCATCTCGAACTTCCACGACGATGGGACCCATCGCGATACGCTCGATCAGGAAGCGCTCATTGCGATGGCCGATGCGAGCGGTTTGCGATGCCTCCAGGCGGGGCATGTTTCCGTGCCTTATCTCGATCAGGCAATGATCGCTCAAGGGATCGCCTGGCAAGACGCCGAAGTCCTGCTGTATGGCTACTGGTCGGCGACGCGATGGGCGCAGTTTGCGATCTTCGAGCGAGTCGACGAGACGGCCAGCGAGTCAAGGGATGATGCGGTTGATCGAGCCTGAGGGCACGAACGAAAAGTAGGGTCAGACTCCAGACTCGACTTTTCATCCAACGATCGATCTACTGAGACAACTCCGAAAAGCCCGATCTGGACCAGCCCTCATGCGCTCGCATTTCTCCCGACCCGCGTTCCTCGAAGGCATTCGCGACATGGCGCCGATGATGCTCGGCGTGATTCCGTTCGGCATGGTCTGCGGCGTGGGCGCGATCGCGGCCGGCGCATCACCGATCGCCGCGCTGGCGATGTCGATGATCATGTTCAGCGGCGCGGCGCAGATCGTCGCCACGCAGCTCCTGGTCGCGGGGGCGCCGTTTGCGGTGATCCTGCTCTCGTGCCTGGTGGTGAGCCTGCGCCTGCTGATGTACAGCGCGACGATGGCGCCGTACCTGCGCCCGCTCGATCACCGCTGGCGCAATCTCCTGTCGTTCGTCCTGACCGATCAGGCATTCGCCGGAACGCTGCAACGCTTCAAGCGCTCCGACGACTTACGCGCGAATGCGTCGTACTTCCTCGGGACGGGTGCCCTGCTCTGGGGAACCTGGCAGATCGCAACGCTCGCCGGGATCGTCGCCGGGCAGGTGATCCCCGCATCCTGGCAGCTCGAGTTCGTCGTGCCGCTGTGCTTTCTTGCGGTGCTGGTGCCGCTCTTACGCGATCGCGTTTCGATCGCTGTCTTCGCGGTCGCGGCGGTCGCGGTCGTCGCGCTCGACGCGATGCCGCTGCGGTTGTCGATGATCTGCAGCGGGTTGCTGGGTATCGCGGCCGGCATTGTCGGCGACAAAGTAACGGGCAAGCGTGGATAGAGAGCTCACGATCTGGCTCCTGATCTTCGCGGTCGGCGCGATCACGTATACGGCGCGTCTGTCGTTCATCGCGCTTTTCGCGCGGCGCGACATGCCGCCGCTCCTGGCCGAGGCGCTCAAGCACGTGCCGGTGGCGATGCTGACCGCCATCGTTCTCCCCGCCGTCGTGTTCTTGCCAACGGGCGTGCTGCGGCTCGACGTGGGCAATCCGAAGTTGATCGCGGCGCTCGTTGCCGGTGCAGTGGCGTGGTGGTCGAAGAGCGCCGTCGCGACGATCGTGGTCGGCATGATCGTGCTCTGGTCGTTGCGCTGGTTCATGGGGTAGGATGTAACGAAAAGGATGTCCAATGCGTTTCGAAGGCACCGACACTTACATCGCCACGCCCGACCTGATGCTCGCGGTGAACGCCGCGATCACGCTGGAGCGGCCGCTGCTGGTCAAGGGCGAGCCGGGAACCGGGAAGACGATGCTCGCCGAAGAAGTCGCGCGGGCCATCGGACGCCCACTGGTGCAGTGGCACATCAAGTCGACCACCAAGGCGCTGCAGGGCCTTTACGAGTACGACGCGGTATCGCGGCTGCGCGATTCGCAGCTCGGCGACGAACACGTCGGCGATATCGCGCATTACATCAAGCGCGGCGTACTGTGGGAGGCGTTCGACTCGGACACGCCGGCGGTGGTGCTGATCGACGAGATCGATAAGGCAGACATCGAGTTTCCGAACGACCTCTTGCGCGAGCTCGACCGCATGGAGTTCTACGTCTACGAGACGCAGCAGACGATCAGGGCGCGGCACCGGCCGCTGGTCGTGATCACCAGCAACAACGAAAAGGAGCTGCCCGACGCGTTTCTGCGCCGGTGTTTCTTCCACTACATCAAGTTTCCGGACAAGGAGACGATGACGCGCATCGTCGACGTGCATTTTCCCGGGCTGAAAAAAGCGCTGCTCAAGGATGCGCTGGAGGTGTTCTTCGAGCTTCGCGATGTGCCGGGACTCAAGAAGAAGCCGTCGACCTCCGAGCTTCTCGACTGGCTGAAGCTCCTGCTCGCCGAGGAGATTCCGCCCGAGGCGCTGAGAAGCACGGACAAGAAGGTCGTCATTCCGCCGCTGTACGGGGCGCTGCTCAAGAACGAGCAGGATGTGCACCTGTTCGAGCGGGTCGCGTTCATGGCGCGGACGGGACGCTAAGGCCCTCGTAAAGCTGCAGCGTCGCAACGCCTTCCCAGGGCTCAGGTAGACATG
>VBCL01000436.1 GCA_005888865.1 Betaproteobacteria bacterium
TCTGCTATCTCCGCGAACGAGAGGTGCTCGAACCGTGCAGCTCGATGACCTCGCGCTGTGCATTCGGGAGTGCGCCGAGCGCTTGCCGGACCGCGCTCCGTCGCTCCACCGCCAGCGCGGTCTCCTCGGCGGACAGGGCCGTTCCCGACGGCGCGGGATCCGGCTGCGGTTGCTCGGGGTGCCGACTCCGCCTCCGCTACTCCTCACGCCGAAGATTCGCAGCGATGGCGAAGAGCCACGCCGCGACGGCACGGCCGGAGCTATAGGAGAGCCTCGCCGCGTGGATGCGCATCCAGAGCGTCTAAACAGCTCCTCCGCGGTGATGGGATCCAGAGCCCGCGCCAGGTACCCAAAGAGGCGGTCGCTCCACCGCTCGTACAGCCGCTCGAAAGCGGCGGTATCGCCGCGCACATACGCGTCCATTAGCGCCTCGTCGGAGGGCGATTCGTACAGGTCGGCCCAAGACGTGCCCTTGTCCATCCGGCCTCGCGTCCGATCATGGATATGCCGCACAACGGAATGCGTTGCGTCATCTTGTCGCGCAACCGTTTGCGGCCGTCGGCGTAGTAGAGGGTGATGGGCCGCTTCGGACAGAACCAGAAGACGCGCGCCGGATCCCGTGCTTCTCTGGCGGGAATCGGTGTTGCGCGGCCGCTCCGGAGGGCGGGGTTGCTTGCCCGCGCAGCGATTGCGGTGTTGCTCCTCGCGAGCCTGGTTGCGGCGCCGGCCGTTGCCGTCACACGAGCAGTGTGCAGTGATGGCTCTGCCGCGTGCCCGCCATCGATGGGGCACGTGAAGGCCGGCTCCATGCGCGTCCTTGACTGCTGTGAGGCGCGTATGGAGGCTCCCCTTGCGCCTGCTTTGTCCGAGCGTACCGCCTCCCTCATCGCGATTCCCGCGGGTGTGCCGCTCACGGTATCTCCGTCGGCTCTCGAAACGGGCGCCATCGGCGGAGCACCGGCGCTGTTTGCCCTCGCGGCAGGCCCGCCGCTCTTTCTGAAGGTTCGCGCTCTCCTGATCTGAACGTACCGCTGCGCTCGGCCCGACGCACGTCTTCTGGTCTACGCCGCGCAGTTCCTTGCGAATCGTTAGCCGTACCCGCCGCGCGTCGTCGCGCGGTTCGCAGTGAACGTTCAGAACACAGGAGAAAGACACATGCCATTTGCCATCTTTGCAATCGCTGCTCTGCTGTCCACCGCCGCTGCTCACCCGACCACCTCCGACGAGGCGCGCGTGGTCGGGGCTGTGACAGAGCAGCAGCCGAACGCCGTGAACTCGCAGTCAAACGTCGCTTACCCGACCACCTCCGACGAGGCGCGCGTGCCCCGGTCTCTGAGAGAGCAGCAGCCGAACGCCGTGAAATCGCGATCGAATGTCATTCACGCGACCAGCTCCGATGAAGCGCGCGTGCTCGGGGCTCTGAACGAGCAACCGAACGCGGTGACCGGAAAGGTGGAGCGGAAGGCGACGACATCGCCTACTGCGGCGGCGGTCCCCGAAACGAAGCATTCCTCAGCGGCACGGTGCTGCTAGCTCATCGATCTCGGAGCGCGGGGTATCGCCGCATGGCGCGCCCCGCGCTCTTCGTCCCCTGACCAGGAGTATCATGATGGTCCCGTATTTCGAGGTTCCCCCGCTGCACATCGGGCCTATTGCGGTGCAGTCGTTTGGTGTGCTCGCAGCCGCAGGCGTGGCGGTCGCGTCCTGGTTGCTGGTTCGCGAAGCTGCGCGGCAACGACTGGACACAGAGCCGATGCGCGATTTCGTTCCATGGACCGTTGTTGGAGGCGTGATCGGCGGCCATGTGATGCACTTGTTCCTCTACCATCCGGAGGAGCTGCATGGCCCTTTGGGAGCTCTGCAGATCTTCAAAGTCTGGGACGGCCTTTCGTCGACGGGCGGTGTCATCGGCGGCGCGCTCGCCGCGGTTTTGTGGTTCCGCGCGCACCGTCTGCGCCTTCTTCAATACGGCGACGTCCTCGCACTTGGCACCGCGCCAGGATGGGCGATCGCGCGGCTCGGATGCTTCTCGGTCCACGACCATCCCGGTGTTGTGACCAACTTCTTCCTCGCGGTGCAGTTTCCGGGAGGGGCCAGGCACGATCTAGGCCTGTACGACGCACTGTTGCTCTTCGCCTTGACGGTGCTGCTGTACTGGCTCTCGCGACGGCAACTGCTCGTCGGCAGGCTGCTCGCGGTGCTCGCACTTGGCTACGGGGCGATGCGGTTCATGCTGGATTTTCTCCGCGCGTCCGACGTGGCGTACGCTGACGCGCGATACTTCGGTCTGACTCCCGCGCAATACGTTGCGCTGCTGCTCGTCGTGTACGGCGGCGGCCAGCTCCTACGCAGACGAGCGGTCAGGCCCGACTCGGCACCGGCGGCATCGGCCGCTGGTCATCAGACGCCTTCCTTGCCGGCTTGTTCATCATCTTGAGCATCTGAGGACCTCCAGTCCTGAAAAAGCGCACGAACAGCACTATCGCCAGCACCAGGAAGATGAGGTTCAACACTGTGGTGTAATTCCAACTGAACGCTGCCTCGACGACGCGGG
>VBCL01000066.1:0-6296 GCA_005888865.1 Betaproteobacteria bacterium
CGGGGTGATCGTCGACGCGCAGATCCAGCGCCGGATACGCCTCGGTGGTGCAGATCAGAAGCGCGACCGCCTGTTTGCCGCGCTTGTCGCCCCCCGCCGCCTCGCCGGCTTCCATCGCCGCGATGAGCCGCTCCGCGAAAGGCAATTCGCGCCCGGCATCGTAGGACTGCGCCGTCTGTTCGATCACCTGTGGCCCGGCCAGCATGTTTCCGGCCACGGAGAACCCGTCGCCCGCGACCTGACCGCACCACTCGATGCACTCGACCCCGGTGTAGGCGGCGATATTGCCTTCGGCGTCGATCAGGTGCAGCTGGCGATGCTCGCGGCCCGCGTCGGCGAAGGTGAGCACGCGCACCACGTCGGCCGGCGCGTTGCCTTGCGCGAGCAGCGCCAGCCCGCGGGCTCCATACAGCGGATTGACCAGCGCCTGCGTCGACAATGCGCCGACGCCGCTGTGTGCATGCGGGCATAGCGCCCCGACCGCGAAAAAGCGGCTGGCGACGATCACGCCCAGTGCGCCCGTGGCGTCGCGCGCGACGATCGACCAGGTCATGCGTAACGCGCCGCGTCGAACAGGGTGTGCCGGAATCGCATGCAGGGGTGAGGCTCGCAGGGAGCCTTACTTTACAACGCGCCGGTGCCTTTGCGCCGATTTCGTCCGAACGGGAAAAGCAGCGAGAGCTCCGGAATAGCGGCGGTCGGCGCGCTGTTTTACTGCTGCCGGCAAGGAGCCGGCAAAGGGCAGTCGTCGTTGGCAAGCGCGGTCGGCGCGACGATACCACGCGGCCCGGCACCGCCGGGTGCGTGCCTCGACAACCTTAATAAGTGGAGCCCATCCATGACCCCGTCTTCGTGCGCATTTTCCACCGTAGTACGCCGTGGCGCGCCCATGGCGCTGCTTGCGCTGAGCTTGACTTTGGCGACCTCGGCGGTTGCCGGTCGCGGAGCGTCGAACAGTTACACGCAAACCAATCTCGTCTCCAATCTTCCCGGCGTCAGCGAAACCGGCCAGCCACCGGACCCCGACCTCAAGAACGGCTGGGGTATCGCGTTCAATCCGAACGGCCCGGTCTGGGTCTCGGACAATGGGACGGGCCGCTCGACCCTTTATGACGGACTCGGGGCCAAACAAGGCTTGGTGGTCACGATTCCAGCGGTGAATGGCGCAGGGCAGGGCGTTCCGACCGGTATCACTTTCAATAGCTCGAACGATTTCCAGGTGCCCGCCCCGGTTGGCACCCCTCCGGTCATCACGCCCGTCGGGGCCCGTTTCCTGTTCGCCACCGAGGATGGCGGCATTTTCGGCTGGGCGCCTGGTTTAACGGTCGCGGTCCAGAAAGTCCCGGCAGTGGGCGCGGCGACGACCGCAGTCTACAAAGGGCTCGCCATAGCGGGTAACGGCACGGCCCACCAGCTCTACGCCGCCGACTTCCACAACAAGAAGATCGACGTGTTCGATGCGACCTTCAATCCGGTAGCCACGACCGGTGGTTTCGTCGACCCGAATATTCCGGCCGCGTTCGGTCCGTTCAACATCATGAACATCCAGGGCGACCTCTATGTCGCCTACGCGCAGAAAGAAGAGGACGGGGACGACGAGGTCGCTGGGCCGGGCCTTGGGTTCGTCGACGTCTTCGACGCGGACGGCGTGCTGCTCCGCCGCCTGGCAACGCGCGGCAAGCTCAACGCGCCCTGGGGCATGGCGCTCGCGCCGACAGGCTTCGGCGCGTTCGGCAACGCCCTGCTGGTTGGAAACTTCGGTGACGGAGCGATCAATGCCTACGATCTCAAGAACGGAACGCCGCTCGGTCAGCTGCGCGACGCGAACAACCAGGTTCTGAAGATCGACGGACTCTGGGGCATCGCATTTGGCAATGGGATCCTGAACCAGCCGACCGACGTATTGTTCTTCGCTGCCGGACCGGACGACGAGAGCAACGGCCTGTACGGATCAATCGCGCCGGCGCCATCGAGCGGTCGCGGCGGTCACTGAGCTGTAGCCTTACCGGACGGCGTCCGCCCAGGCGCCGTCCGGGTCCTACCCTGTCTGACTGTCGCCCCGAGCGCACAGCTCAGCAGGCAGTATCACGGCGGCATCCGAATCGCCCCGAGGATCAGGAAGCGACGGCCGCCATTTCACCGACTCGCCCCCCTGCCCTCGGACGAGTTGTTCGCGAATCGGCGTGCGTTTCCTCGTCATCATGGAGGTAAGCGCACGGTGTTGGAATAACCATCAGGCGAACCTGTTTGCCGCACATTTTTTTGTGTGCGTCGCGAGAGGTTGCACCGGCGAGAAAAAAGCTGTTTCTGGTGAATCGCGCCGCGATTCGACACGTGGCGGGCATCCGGAATAAACGCCCAAACGATTTGTTCTCTTCAGTAATGGATCGTTGTTCCGGACGGCACCGGGAAACGACGTTGCGGACTTCAGCCGTCCACTAGCCGACAGGAAAGGGAGAATTGTTCTATCGGGCAAAGTAAGACCGAGGGAAGCGTCATGCCGTTCGATCTGATCTCTGACGATTGCACCACGAGGGCGTGAATTTTTCGCGATGCCGGGAGCGATCGTTCGGTCGCAACGAGGAGAACAACCCATGAAGATAACCCTCTGGATCTTTCTCGGCGCGTTTCTCGTCTCCGCACCGGCGAGCGCGGTGCCGAGCTTTGCACGCCAGACGGGCTTCGAATGCGTGCAATGCCATTTGAGCTGGCCCGAGCTCACTCCCCTGGGACGCGCATTCAAGTTGGGTGGCTACACGCTGATCAAGGAGAGCAAAGACAATAAGGAGGAGCGGCCCTGGTTCCCGACGCAAGCCGACGGACCGCCGCCGAAATTGCCGGTTGCGGCGATGCTGCAGTTGTCGGGAACGAACACGCGCAGCACGGCCGGTGCGGATCCGGACCAGTTCCCCAGGAACAACGCGGCCACGCTGCAGCAGTTCAGCCTGTTTTACGCGGGACGAATCACGGATCTCTTCGGTGCCTTCGTCCAGTGGAGCTACGACGGTATCGAGCATCACAGCGCGATTGACAACGTTGACCTTCGATTCGCGAAGAATTTCGCGCGCGGTGACCTCGATCTCGCCTACGGACTGAGCCTCAACAACAATCCGACCGTATCGGACATCTACAACACGACGCCGGCGTGGGGCTTCCCGTTTGCGTCGTCGAGCGTCGCCGTTGCTCCCAATGCGGCGACGCTGATCGACGGTGGGCTTGGCCAGCAGGTAGTGGGGCTCGGCGCTTATGCGATGGTGAACCAGACGCTCTACGCCGAAATTGCGCCGTATCGTACGGCCGATGGTGCGTTTTCCATCTTCCGGGCGGGCACCGACAAAACCACAGACGCCGTGCTGAAAGGCACCGCGCCCTATTGGCGGCTCGCTCTGCAGCACGCGTGGAACGAAGGCACGCACTCCATGATGATCGGAACCTATGGCATCGACGCGCGGAAATTTCCGGATAGCCTCGATCCGACGGGCCCCACCGACCGCTTCCTGGATACAGGCATCGACGCCCAGTACCAGTACATCACCGACCGCCATCGGTTCTCCGCGCAGCTTAACTGGGTCAGGGAAAAGCAAACGCTCGACGCCACGTTCGGTGCGGGCGCGGCGAGCAATCCGTCCGACACGCTCAAGACGTTCAGGGGCAAGCTCACCTACTACTACGACCGGCAGTACGGCGCGACGCTGGCGTACTTCCGCACCTGGGGGAACTCGGACGATGCCCTCTACAACACCGGCGAACCTGTGACCGGCAGCGCCAACGGAAGTCCCAACACGAGCGGCTATATCGTCGAGCTCGACTGGCTCCCGCGGCGCGACATCCGGCTCGCGTTGCAATACACCGGCTACCGGACCTTCAACGGCGCCAGCACCAACTACGATGGCTTCGGCAGGAACGCCAGGGACAACGACACGTTGTATTTGGTCGGATGGCTCATGTTCTGAGCTTCGCGCGTTCCGAAGCATGCCGCGCGCGGCTCGGGCAGTGGCCATCCGCCTCGCACGGGTGCGATCTGCGCGACCGTGGCAACCGATTGAAAGGACCAACCGTGGAAGAGATGCAAGCATGCAGCACGCGGCGCAGGATCCTCGCGCAGGGCATCCGTTTGGCCGCGGCGTGCCTGTTGATTGCCGTCGATTCGCACAAGCCGGCGACGGCAAAAACTCAGAAAGCGGCGTTGCTCTACCAGAACCGCCCGCACGAAGGGCAACATTGCGGCGATTGCAAGTACTTTTCTCCCGAGGGCAGCGGCGCGGGTAGCGGGACGTGCGCCCTCGTCGAAGGCGTGATCGAGCGGGACGGATGGTGCGTGGCCTACGCGGCAAGAACCTGAACGTCTCCCGAGTGCGCGCAAAAAAGCCCCACGGCGAACCGTGGGGCTGGCAAGAGCGCCTTCGTGCCGCGTGGCGAGAAGCCCGACAGCCTCCTACATGCGCTCGATGATCGCCGCGATGCCCTGTCCTCCACCGATGCACATCGTGACGAGCCCGTAGCGTCCGCCGGTGCGGTGCAGCTCGTACATCGCCTTCACCGTCAGCAGGCAACCGGTCGCGCCGATGGGATGGCCAAGCGCCACTGCGCCACCATTGGGATTGACCTTCGCGGGATTCATGCCGAGCTCGCGGGATACGCCGAGCGCTTGCGCCGCGAACGCCTCGTTCGATTCGATGACGTCGATCTGCTCGAGCTTGAGGCCCGCCTTTGCCAGTGCGCGCTTCACCGCCGAGACCGGTCCCAGCCCCATGATCTTCGGATCGATGCCGGCGTGGCCGTAGGAGACCAGGCGCGCCATCGGTTTCAGGTCCCGCTTCGCGGCGGCGGATCGCTCCATCAGCACCACCGCAGCGGCCGCATCGTTGATGCCCGACGCATTGCCCGGCGTGACGGTACCGTTCTCCTTGACGAAGGCGGCCTTGAGCTTCGCCATGCCCTCCAGCGTGGCGTCGCCCCGCACGTGCTCGTCGGTGTCGAACACGACCGGGCCCTTCCTCGTCTTGAGCTCGATGCCGAGGATCTGGTCCTTGAAGTAGCCCTTGGCGATCGCGTTGGCGGCACGCTTGTGGCTCTCCACGGCGAACGCATCCTGGTCGCCGCGCGAAATGCCGCACTTGGTCGCGACGTTCTCCGCGGTGATGCCCATGTGCACGGTGTCGAACGGATCGGTCAGCGCGCCGACCATCATGTCCATCATCTTGGCGTCGCCCATGCGCGCACCCCAACGCTCGGAAGGTACCGCGTAGGCACCACGGCTCATGCTTTCCGCGCCTCCGGCGACCGCGGCGTCGACGTCGCCGAGCAGGATGTACTGCGAGGCGCTGACGATCGCCTGCATGCCGCTACCGCAAAGACGATTGAGCGTGAGCGCGCCCGATTCTGCCGGCAGTCCGCCGTTGAGCGCCGCCACGCGCGACAGGTACATGTCCTTCGGCTCGGTATGGATCACGTTGCCGAACACGCATTGGCCGATGTCCTTCGGATCGACCTTGGCGCGGCTGACCGCCTCGCGCACGACGCGGGCGGCGAGCTCGGTCGGCGCCACGTCTTTGAGGCCGCCGCCATAATCACCGATAGCTGTGCGCACGCCGCTCAGGATGACGACTTCCCTTGCTTCGCTCATGATGTGTCTCCTGGAGAAAGACCTCCATTATCCCGCGATTCGAGGCGCGTCGCACCGTCGATGGCTTGAGCTGGATCAAACCCTTGTCATGCGCAGGGCTTGGGCGATGCGACTCGAGCCGGTCGCGAGGGTGACGAGCGGCACGGCGAACTTGCGCGCGCGTCATCGTCTGCCGTCCCCCCGGGCTGCAAGACTACGCGGGCCGTGGAAGGGATTTCTGCCCGAGGTTGCTGGCGCCGTAGAGCGGCGCGTTGACGTCGGCGAATGCGAGCATCGCGGGCAGGCGCCGGTCGGCGCCATTCTCGAACCCACATTCACCCATGTACTTCGCAGGATTGCGGAACGTACCGAAGACGATGTCCCACACGGGCAAGTCGGAATAGTTGTAGTAATGAACGCCGAGGCGATGATGCACGCAATGCGATTCGGGACGCTGAACGATGTACCCGATCCACCGCGGCGTCGCGACGTTCCAGTGCTGGAACATGCCGAAAAGGGCAACCAGATAGCCGACGATTGCAGCTGCCAGCGGGTCGAGACCGAGCACGATCACCGTCACGAAGAGCTGCAACAGCACTTGCACGGTCATCTCGAGAGGATGAAAAAGGACCGACCCGGGGATGTCGACGCGTCGCGGGCTGTGGTGGATCTGGTGGAACGCGCGCCATAG
>VBCL01000066.1:6378-16450 GCA_005888865.1 Betaproteobacteria bacterium
CGATCGTCCCCCCGATCACGCCCAAGCGCGTGCCGTCGAGCCAGCGGTGCGCCTCGAGCCACGCGGCAGGAATCAGCAGCGGCACGACCACCGAGACCGTGGTGACCAGGATGAGGAATCCTGCTCCGATCCACTGCCAGCCCTTCCTCGGCGGGAATTCGCGCGCCGGCCACACCTTCTCCGTCACCGCCAGGACCATGTAGGTCAGCAGCGGCAGCATGCCGATGATGTCGACCGTGTCCATCTGTGCTCTCCCCGGACGGGTTGATTCCTCTCGCCGGATGAATTCGATCAGGGGACCTCGAGCAGGCGCTTCTTGTGCCAGTCGGCGATGCCCTCGTCGGGATACTCGTCGAAATGCGTGTGCCCCGGCCCCTCGGGGATCTCGACCCAGGGTGCCGTGAACTCGAGCATGATCTCCACTTCCTCGATCGGCTTGGGCAGCGGTGTGTCGATGGCGGAGGCAAACGGATAAACCCACTCCGCCCACCGCGGATCCGCGACCCAGAGCGCGCTGCCGCACTTGGAGCAGAAATGTCGGCGCGCCTCGGAGAGCGTCTTGCTCTTGGCTTTTCCCTCGGCGACCATCGCTCGATAAACGCTTACGTTTTCCTCGCCCTTGACCTTGAGCGACTTGGCCTTGCCCATGATGTTGATGGCGTAACCGCCGCCGCCTGCCGTCTTGCGGCAGATCGAGCAGTAGCAGCGCATGTACGGATACGGTGTGGACGACCTGACGGAGAACTTGACCGCCCCGCAATGGCAGGAACCTTTGAGCAGCATGATGATCTCCTCCCCCTGGAGAGGCGACATGATACCGCCGGGCGTGCCAACGGAGTAAACGAGCCCGCCCGTCGCGACTGGTAAGATCACTTTCGATCGTCCCCGAAGGAGTCGCCATGGGTCGTCTCAGCCAGGCCGTCAAATTTCCAGGCGCCGCCGGCCATGCCCTCGCCGCGCGGCTCGATCTGCCGTCCGTGGCAGGAGCGTCGAGTCCGCGCGCGTACGCCCTGTTCGCGCACTGCTTCACCTGCTCCAAGGATAGCAAGGCCGCGACCTTTATCAGCGAGGCCCTGACCGAGGCCGGCATTGCCGTGTTGCGCTTCGATTTCACCGGCCTCGGCGGCTCGGAAGGCGAGTTCGCCAATACGACGTTCTCATCCAACGTCGCCGATCTCGTCGCGGCCGCGGCATGGCTCCGAAGCGAGCGCGCCGCGCCGGCAATCCTTGTCGGACACAGCCTCGGCGGTGCCGCCGTGCTTGCAGCGGCGGGGCAGATCCCGGAAGCGGTCGCGGTTGCGACGATCAACGCCCCGGCCGATCCTGCGCACGTCGAAAAGCTCTTCGCGGGACAGCGCGCCGAGATCGACGTTCACGGCGAGGCCGAGGTCGAGCTCTCGGGGCGCAAGTTCAGGATCCGCCGCGAATTCCTCCAGGACGTCGCGGCACAGAACCTCTCCAAGGCGGTTGCGGGTCTTCGCCGCGCGCTTATCGTCTTTCACGCTCCGCGGGACGCGACGGTCGGCATCGAAAATGCGTCGCAGATTTTTCTTGCCGCGAGGCATCCCAAGAGCTTCGTCTCGCTCGACGATGCCGACCATCTGCTTACCCGCCGCAGCGACGCGCAATACGTCGGCGCGGTACTCGCCGCATGGGCGAGCCGATACCTCCCGATGCAGATCGAAGATGCGCGCGCGCCGAACGGCCCGCGCGACACGGTGTTCGTGCGCGAAACCCGCGCCGGGAAATTCCAGCAGGAGATCGCGATCGGCCCGCATCGGCTCATCGCCGACGAGCCGACCTCCGCCGGGGGCGGAGACACCGGGCCCTCACCCTACGATCTGCTCTCCGCGGCGCTAGGCGCGTGCACGGCGATGACGATCCGCCTCTACGCGGAGGGGAAGAAGCTCCCGCTCGAGCGCGTCGGCGTGAATCTGCGCCACGAAAAGATCCACGCCGAGGATTGCAGCGAGTGCGAAACGCGGGAAGGCCGCGTCGATCGCATCGAACGCGTCATCGAGCTTGTGGGTCCGCTCGATGACGCCGCGCGCGCGAAGCTGCTGGAGATCGCCAACAAGTGCCCGGTACATCGGACCTTGCACAGCGAGGTCGTCATTCCGACGCGTCTATTGTAGGAGCCACACAATGCCGCGCCAATGCCGCGCCGGCGTCGCGCAGGAATGGATCCTGGCGGGTCGTCTTACGCCGGCGCCGGAGCGAAGCGCTCTCGCAGTGCGTTCTCTCCCGACGCCGTGAAGGTGACCACGCGCGAGCCTTTCGCGATTCGCGCCCAACCGAGTGCCACGAAGCGGGAGAGCAGTGCGGCGCCGAGCGCACCGGCAAGATGAGGACGCCGCGCGCTCCAGTCGAGGCATGCCCGGCACAGCGGGCGCCGTCGCGACGTCAGCGCGTCGAGGTCGATCCCGAACGCTTCGAAGAATCGCTCGCCATGACCCGACAGTCCGAGGCGGTCACCCGTCGAGCGCAGCAAGCGCCGCGCTACGAGGCCGTCGTAGACGACCACACCCAGCTCGCCGGCCAGATGGTCGTAGCAGACGCGGGCCTTTCGAAGCGCGGGCTCGCGCGGGCTTTGACGAAGCCGCACCGCGCCCGCGCGGTACGCGACGCCCATCAGGTCTTCGAGCAGCTGCGCCACGTCGCGATCGGCGAGCCGAAAGTAGCGATGCCGCCCCTGGTTTTCCACGGCGATGAGCCGGGCGTCGAGAAGCTTGGCGAGATGTGCGCTCGTCGTCTGCTTGGTCACGCCGGCTTCCGCCGCCAGCTCGGTAGCAGTCAGCGCCGGACCCGCCACCAGGGCCGTCAGGATGTCGGCCCGGGCGCGGTCGCCGATAAGCGCCGCGACCGACGCTATGCTGGGACCGTCTTTCATGGTTCGATGTTAGACGAACCATCTTCACAGAGCAAGACGCTAAGATCCGCAAGTCGTCACTCCAAAGCGAGAACGAGCATGACTGTGACCTGTTTCATCCGGTACGAGATCGACCCGTTCCAGCGCGACGCTTTCCGGGAGTATGCTGAGAACTGGGCGCGCATCATCCCGCGTTGTGGCGGAGACCTCGTCGGCTATTTCCTTCCGCACGAGGGCACCAACGACGTCGCCTGGGGATTGATCGCGTGCGAGAGCCTCGCGGCGTACGAGCTCTACCGGTCGCGACTGAAGGCCGACCCGGAAGCTCGCGCGAATTTCGCGTTCGCGCAGGGGAGGCGCCTGATCCTGCGCGAGCAGCGCACCTTTCTGGAGACGGTCGACGGAACGTTCCGGGTCGCTGCAACGGGAGAGCACAGATGATTGCCGTGATATTCGAAGCGCAACCACATCCCGGCCGCCGGGACGCCTACCTCGACGCGGCCGCGCGCCTGCGGCCGCTCCTGGAAAAGATCGACGGCTTCGTGTCGATCGAGCGATTCGAGAGTCTCACGACGCCCGGCAAGATTCTGTCGCTGTCGTTGTGGCGCGACGAGGAGGCAGTACGGACGTGGAGAAACATCGAGGAGCATCGTCGCATCCAGGCCGCCGGCCGGCAGTCCATCTTCGCCGACTACCGGCTGCGCGTCGCCGCGGTGATCCGCGACTACGGGATGAACGATCGAGCGCAGGCGCCGGAGGATTCGCGCCGGGCGCACGCGTAGGGGTGCTCAAGCGGCGGCGGCGGTTGCCGACCTGCCGTGGCGCGAGCGCTGCACGAACAGGCGCGCCATCGCCCGGTCGAACAGCGGGACGGCTTCGATCGCAAGCACTGCGTCGCCGTTGCGGAACGCTTCGGCGAGGCTCTCGGGTGTATGGACGAAGGCGGTGTTGCCGTCGCGATGCGTGAACAGCAGCCGCTGCCGTTGCGGCGCGCGCCACGCCAGCCTCGCGAGTACCGGCCCGGCGTCGGTCTTGAACTCGACCCAGTCGCCGCGTACGAGCGCCAGCACCTGCTCGTCGTGCTCGTCGGGCTCGCGTGGCGGAGGTATGGTCGGGTGGGGGATGACCGCCGCGGGTGCGGCTCGGTCCGTGGCGGCGGCGGGCTCGGACGTGGCTCTCATCGAGCGCAAATGCAGATCGAACAGGCAGGCCATGAGCGCCTGCCGGCGCGCCTGCGATGCGGGGTCGTCCGACCAGTCGCTATCGATGCGCTTCAGAAGCGCCGGTAACGAGCTCGCCAGCTTCTTGCGCGCCGCGGCGTTGGTCTTCGGCGTGATACTCCACAAGAGCTCGTCGACCATAGCGAGCTCTCCCTCCCAGGCATAACCTTCAGGTCCGTCCTTGAGGCAGATCGTGGCCAGGCGCTCGACGCACTCGTGGTCGAGGAACGCCCGGATTTCCGGCATGACCGCGCGGCCCGCCAGCCGTGCGTCGAGCGCGGCTTGCGCCTCGACGCGCGCGTCGGCGCGCTCGTCATCGGCGATCAAAGGCGGCACGGCCTCCGCGAGCCGCGCGTTGACTTCCGCGCGCTCGGTGTCGAGGAATGCGTCGAGCTCGCTTTTCGCAACGTCGAAGATCCGGAGATCGTCGCCGAATCCGTCGCGGATTTCCTGGGCGAGCCGGTTCGCCAGATCGACAAGCGCGCGGCCACGCGCGCTATCCGGTTGCAGATCGACGGCACTTTGCGCCAGCGTATCGAAGAAGCGCCGCGCGGGGTGCTGCGGATCGGACACCACGCGATGGTCGAGGAGCGCGGCTCTGAGCAGAGGGACCTGCAGCCGTCCGAACACCGCCTTGATCTCCGCCGACATGTACGGGTCATCGAAGACGTAGTCCAGGACGCCCGTCGCAACATCGATGGCAGCCCGGTCGGACGGCGATCCGCCCTTGCCCTGGAACGCGGCCCTCAAGGACGGCAACTGGTTGGCGGTGCCATCGCGTACCGCCGCGCGATCGACGCCGGCGAGCTCCACCAATCCTGGAGCGAGCGCCTGTCCGCGTTGCAGGTTGCCCAACGCACCGAGCATCGCCGACCAGAGCGCTGCGTTCTGCTGCGCGGCCCAGTCGGTCGCATCGGCGGGCCCGCCGCGACCAGGTCGGGTGAGGCCAATCGTGGGTGCGATGGATTCCGGTCCTGCCCCCATCGACTTCGGCATGCCCGACGCTGGGGTGGTGGCCCGTGGCGTATCGCTACCGGGGACCATGCCGGATGATTGCGCCGGGCCGGCGCCGAGCATTTCGACCAGCCGCTCGAATAACGCGCCGCCGCCGGGATCCTGCGGCAACGGTGCGGTGCTGCGCGCGCGGGTTCGTACGCGTAACCAAGGCAGCACGTCGCGGTCCTGAAGCAGGACATTGAGCTCACGATGCAACGAAGCGACCTGCGGCGTGGTGCCGTGCACGAGCCTCTCCATGATGGGTCGCCACAACCCATCCTCCGGCCAAAGCGCGCGGCAAACATCCGCGAAGGCGTCGCAGACGTAGTCCGCGCTCCACGGATTGTCGAACGTGCCGGCGGGGGGCGCCGGTTCACGCAGAATCATGCGTATCCGGAAATCGAGCGCGAAGGCTTCCTCGAGCGTCGCCTCGTGCATCGCCCGAACCGCGGTCTTGAGCGCGACCTGCGCGGATTGGTCGCCGAAGCCGACGATCTCGAGTGGCACCGCCGCCTTGCCCTGCGTGCGCGCCCGCGGCATGCCCTCGCGACGGCGCTGCAGAGCCTGATCGACCGCAGCCCGGAAGCGCGGGGTGAACTGCGAGCGCAATGGCATCGTCCAGCTTGCTCGGAGCCGGCGCAACCGCGCTCGACGGAACGGGATCTTCCCCGTCCTCGGCTGCGGCGCCCTGCAAACGTTGGAGCACGCGCCAGATCGCGGCGTCGAGCCGCTTGTGCGTGAGGGACAGGCATTCACGCAACAGCCCGTCCGCTTCCACCGGACCGATATCGCGCGAATCCTGGACCTCGACGACGAGCCGCTCGGGTGCGGATGCGTCGGACGTGGCATCAGCCATTCGATGTTCTCGAGAGCCGCGCGGATAGCGTGACGGCCTCCCGCCAGGCCGGCTTGGCGCTCCGCGTTCGAGGAAGCTTAGGCTTCGGACGACGACGCCGCAAGCCGAGGATCGCCGCTTGGCGGCGAAACAGGCACGTTGATCGTCAGTCCGGGGTCGGTGGACGTCGGAAGGGTTGGGATACGACCTTTACTTAAGCCCGCCGCCCTCCCAGAATACCCGTCGCCCGGAGTCACTTGCCTCGCCCAAAGCCCTTGCTCGACCAGACCATCAAGCCGAGTTCGATCGTCCAGTATCTCGACCAGTACGTCATCGGTCAGGAGGAAGCGAAGAAGACGGTGGCGGTCGCCGTCTACGCGCACTTCAGAAAGATCGCCCATCTGCGACGCGCCGACGTGCCGATCGTCAAGAGCAACATCCTGCTCATCGGCTCCTCCGGCACCGGCAAGACCTTGCTGTGCAATACGCTGTCCACCTTCCTCGGCGTGCCGTTCGTGACCGCCGAAGCGACCTCGCTCGCCCAGACGCGCTACGTCAACGAAGAGATCGAGGCGATACTGCAGCGACTTGCAGACAAGGCGGGCGGCAATATCGCGCAGGCGCAAAACGGCATTGTCTTCATCGACGAGATCGACAAGCTCAAGGCGACCGACGCGCAAACGCGCAGTACCTCGGGCGAAAGCGTCCAGCATGCGCTGCTCAAAATCATGGAAGGCGCGCCGGTCAAGCTCTCGAACGGACAATACATCGATACGACCGACATCTTGTTCATCTGCGGCGGGGCGTTCGTAGGCTTGGACGAGATCATGTCGCAGACGCACGGCTACGGATTCATCTCCACATCCAACGTGGACAACCAGAAGATCATGGATCGGCTGAACTCGCGCGTGAAGCCCACCGATCTGTTCACATTCGGGCTGATCCCGGAGTTCACCGGCCGGCTGCCGGTCGTCGCGCATTTCGAGGACTTGAGCCGCAAGATGCTGGTGCGGATCATGACCGAGCCGAAAAACTCGATCTACAGTCAGTTTCGCGAGATCTTCCGCAACGAGAACGTCGAGCTCACCGTCAACCCGCTCGTATTCGAGCAGATCGCCGAGATCGCGTTCGAGTACAAGACCGGCGCCCGGAGCCTGCGCGGAATCTTCGAGGAGCTGATTACTCCGGTTCTCTATGTCGTTCCCGACAAGCCTGAGATCAGGAAGGTCGTGATCGCCTCGATGTTCGTCGAACCGACGTATTCGTAGCGGCGCGAGCAGCGCGCGGGGGTCGAGCGGGAGCGTGTGGCGGCGTGAGCCCGCAGCGAGGGGGCCCCGCGCGTGAGCGTGGGGATCGCGCGTGGCGAATCGCCGCAGCGACCGACGCGCAACGCAGCAAATCCTCAGCGGGCACCAAGGAGGCCGCTCGAGCATGGCACAATCGCGGCTCCCGAAAGAGAGTGCGCGATGAAGGAACGGAACAGCGAAGCAGAAACCCCTTACGCCTGGCTGCGCCTGACAGTAAGCCTCGCGCTGTCGACGATCGGCGGCGTGGGCATGTGGTCGGTGGTGGTTGCCCTTCCCGCGGTACAAGCCGAGTTCGGCGTGGCGCGCGGCGATGCGTCGCTGCCCTACACGCTGACCATGATCGGCTTCGGCCTGGCGAGCGTCGTGATGGGCCGTCTCGCCGACCGCTTCGGGATCATGTTCCCGGTGATCGTGGGGACGATCGCGCTGGCGCTCGGGTTTGGCGCAGCCGCTGCGGCGGGCAGCTTGTGGCTCTACGCGCTCGCGCAGGGCCTGATCGGCGCCGGGAGCGCGGCGACCTTTGCACCGCTGCTCGCGCACATCTCGCTGTGGTTCGTGCGCCGGCGCGGCATCGCCGTGGCGATTTTCGCCAGCGGCAACTATCTCGCGGGTGCGGTGTGGCCGCCGATCGTGCAGCACTTCATCCAGAGCGCCGGCTGGCGTCAAACCTATTTCGGAATCGGCGTGTTCTGCTTCGTAGCCATGATCCCGCTGGCGCTTCTGCTGCGGCGTCCGGCGCCGATCACCGAGCTCGCCCCGACGGGAGCGCGCGCGAGCGCTCTGCCGCATGCGGTCGCGGTCGGGCTGTCGCGCCGGACGCTGCAAATCCTGCTGATCGTCGCGGGGCTCGCGTGCTGCGTGGCGATGTCGATGCCGCAAGTGCATCTGGTCGCGTATTGCAGCGACTTGGGCTACGGCCCTGCGCGTGGCGCGGAGATGCTCTCGCTGATGCTCGCTTGCGGGATCGTCAGCCGGATCAGCTTCGGCTTCATCTGTGATCGCGTCGGCGGTTTGCGCACGCTGCTGCTCGGCTCGGCCCTGCAGGGGCTGGCGCTCCTGCTCTTCCTGCCCTTCAACGGTCTCGTGTCGCTGTACGTGATCTCGGCATTGTTCGGGCTCTTCCAGGGAGGGATCGTGCCGTCCTATGCGATCATCGTGCGCGAGTATTTTCCGCCACGGGAAGCGGGCGAGCGCGTCGGCGCGGTCATCACCGCGACGCTCTTCGGTATGGCGCTCGGCGGATGGATGTCCGGCGCGATCTTCGACCTGACGGGGTCCTACCGGGCGGCCTTTGTCAACGGCATTCTGTTCAATCTGCTGAACGTTTCGATCGCGCTGTTCCTGTTGCGGCGGGCCACGGTCCGGCCGGCATTCGCCTGACCTATCTTGTTCCGGCCACTGCGTCGGCCAGTTCGCGCTGGATGGCGTTCTGCTCGTCGAACAGCATGAGGTTGACCACGCCATCGATCTTGAGCGCGCTCTTGCCCACGGCGCTCAGCCAGACCTGCGTGCCCTTGCGTCCGATCGGATCGCCGATAAATTTCCCCGCGTCCATTTTTTGTGCAGGGTCCTCGTGCGGCACGGCCGCGCCGGCGCGCTCGTCGAAAACCTTGCGCAGCGCGGTCATGCGTTCCGCCCATCCCGGCTGACCGTATCGAGGCTCCTTGGGTGAGTTCGACATCACGGTCACGACAAACGCGGTCTGGGCCTGGTAGCGGATAATGGTGCTCCCTGCCGGCCCATCGAGCGCTTTCTCGTAGACCGGCGCCTCGTCGGTGGAAATCGTGTCGGCGAGCGCGGCCTGGAGCGTCCGTGGCATGTGGTCCGACTTGGCATAGGCATCGACGTTCCGCGTATAACGCGCGCCAAGCGCACTGCGCGCTTTCTGCCAGCCCGCACTTTGGGGAGTCCAGCGGGTGCCGAGCGACGCCGCGGCCGGCGCGTTCTGCACGATCTCGTCGAGCAATGGCTTCCATTTCTCATCTTCGACCATACGCGCGACGGCCGAGATCGGGACTATGACTCTCGCCACGATCGCCTCGTCCACCGATGCGGCTGCCGAATCGGTCGCCGCGCCTGCGAAGCCGAGCGCAAGCACGGCGATGCAGGCCGCTCCAAGGCGTTGCGCCGCCTTCAAAGCGCCGACGGCCGGTGCGGGTCTATCGTCGAGCTCGAAACCGTTCACGATGATTTCCACCAGACCAACAACGCGACCGCCGCGGGGATCGTGAAGATCACGAGGAAGATCGGTAATTCCTCGGTGACGGAGTAGCCGGCGCCGCTGACACCCATCCACAGGTTGAACAGCGCCGCCGCCAGCCAGATCGGAATGAAGATCATGGCGACGGTGGCGATAGTGGGCGTACCGGCGCCGCCGATCCAGCGTGCGACAAGAAGGCTCAGCCCAAGCAGGATGAGACCGCCCAGGATGATGATCGTGGTTCGCATGCGGGTCTCCGGATTCAGAAGCGATCGCTGCGAGCCGATCACGCCGCGATCAAACGGAACAAACAACTTCGCTCTCAACGGCCCATCGAGTCAAGCAGAATATCCGACAAAGAGCACCGCCGCGAGCCTCCTCGCGCTCACGCGCAGCCCAATTGGTCTGCGAGGGCGGGAAGGCTCGCGACGGAGAGATCGACCGGTACGCTTGCGCGCGTCTCTCCCTTGCCGGGTCCGTTTTCGTCCGGTCGGGCGATGAAGGCCGTGCGCAGACCCGTCGCCGCCGCGGCCGCGAGATCGGAGGAATGGGCAGCGACCATCATCGCCTCGTGCGGGGCGCAGTCGAAAGCCGTCGCGGCCGAGAGATAGACGATCGGCTTCGGTTTGTAGTCGCGCGCGAGCT